>JBEPYX010000065.1:0-7638 GCA_041641155.1 Thermoflexus sp. | reverse complement strand
CGGGAACGGGACGGCCAGGCCCTGGCGGCGCTGATCAGCCCCATCCATGGGCTGCGGATCCACGTCAGCCGCGTGAGCGACGCCGTGGTGATCCGGCCGGATCAGGCTGCGACGCTGTTCACCGATGACATCCCTATCCGCTGGGGCATCCACCCCGCCAGCGCGCTGGAGATCGTGGGCCCCTTCCGAGAGGCCGTGCTGCCGGATCTCTTGGACGTCATGGCGCGGCCCCACGAGCGGCATTGCGGGCTGCTGGTGCCGCCCGTCACTTATCAGCCGGCATGGCCGGAGGCCTATCGGGCCTTTCATTTCTACAGCCTGCACCGGCCGGGGACGCCGGGCAACGAGCTGGATTGGCGGACTTGGGTGGTGGGGGTGGCGATGGTGGAGGGCCGACCCTATGTAGCGGTGCTGATGCAGTTCTTCTGGGAGCCCTGAGGGCTATCCTTCCGTGTAATAGGCCAGCCCCAACACCCCGGGCCCGGCGTAAAGCCCCATCACCGGGGAGAAGACCGTGAGATAGCACTCCCGGCAGTCGAAGCGCTCGAGGAGCTCCCGACGCAGGGCTTCGGCCTCCTCAGGGGCGGCGGCGTGAAAGACGGCCGCGTGCACCGGCCGCTCCCCTACATCCTGCGCCATCCGCTCGAGCATCGCCTCGATCGCCCGCCGCCGCGTGCGGACCTTGGCCAACACCTCGATCCGGCCGTTCTGCAGGGTGAGGATGGGCTTGATCTGCAGCACATCCACGGCCAGGGCCGCCAGGGCCGGGGCGCGCCCGCTCCGGATGAGATAGGCCACGGTCTCCAGGACGGCGAAGAACCGGAGGCGGGGGCGCAGCGCCTCCACCCGCGCCACGATCTCGTCGAGGGAGGCGCCGGCCTCCGCCGCCCGGGCTGCCTCCAGGACCAGGAAGCCCTGGGCCATGGTGGCCGCCTGGCTGTCGATCACCCGGATGGGCACCTCGGGAACCATTTGGGCGGCCAGGAGGGCGGCGTTGTACGTCCCCGTCATCGCAGCGGAAACGTGGATGGAGACGATCCCCTCCGCCTCCCGGGCCAGCTCCCGGTAGGTCTCCAGGAAGTCCCCCACCGAGGGCTGGGAGGAGGTCGGCATGATCCCCGCCCGTTGCCATTCGTAGATCTGTTCCGCTGTCACGTCGATCCCGTCCCGGAACACCTGCTCCCCCAGGATGATCCGGACCGGGACCACGCGGATCCGGTAGGCCTCGACCAGTTCCGGCGGCAGGCATGCCACGCTGTCGGTGACCACCGCGATCCTCGCCATGGCGCTCCTCCCCGCAGGCGGATCCCAGAAAGGCTTGCGGATGCTTTCCCCTATCGCGAGCGGCATGGTCCCTGCCGACCTCCATCCGGAGGTGGAGGGACCAACTGAGGGCCTCAGCGGGGGCCTTCGGCCGGGTGCTCGGGGCGGCGGAACATCCAGGCCTCCCAGGAAGCCGTGTCCCGGTCCAGCCAGAGGCGCCGCCACAGCACCCGCCGCCGCTCTGCGGGATCCGAGGGGAGCGGCTCCCGGTTGGCCTCCAGGCGCTTGATCACGGTGATCCCCAGCATGGCCAGCGCCCCCAGGGCGACCTCCCTGGAACCTCCCGTGATCCACACCAAGGCCGGCAGGCTGGCGAGGGCCAGCAAGGCGAAGATCGCTGTGGCGTGCAGCAGGCGGCCGATGGCGAGGGCCCCCAAGAGCCCCAAGGCGCCAGCGGGGAAGAGGACAGCGAGCATCCCGAGGAAGGGGCCAATGCCCCGCCCGCCGTGGAAACCTAGCCAGACGGGCCAGTTATGCCCTGCCACAGCCGCCAGACCCACCGCCACGGCGACCGCCCGCGGGCGGTCGAGGGCCAGCGCCCCCCACGTGGGCGCCGCCGCCTTCAGGATATCCAGCAGCCCGACAGGGAGGAGGGCCCAGCGGGCCACATGGTAATACACCGCGGTCCCACTGATGGTGCGGCTACCCCACTGCCGCAGATCCACCCCGCGCAGGAGGCGACCGGCGAGGTATGCGGAGGGGATCGAGCCGAGGAGATAACCGAGGACGATAAGTCCGAGGTCCAACATCTTATCCTCCCAGAGAGCAACCTGTGCCGCTGAGGGCCGATCTATTCGGCCGATCCATCAG
The DNA here is from genome assembly GCA_041641155.1 of Thermoflexus sp. Taxonomy (GTDB): domain Bacteria; phylum Chloroflexota; class Anaerolineae; order Thermoflexales; family Thermoflexaceae; genus Thermoflexus. The sequence continues at coordinate 5,505 of JBEPYX010000065.1, read as the reverse complement.
ATGAGGATAGCGCGAAAGCGCTACGGCATACAACTCACCGGCCATAGGGCTCTTCGGCCGCGGAGCGCCGATCCTCAAAGCGTTCGCCCGGAAGGCTTGGGGGCGGTGGTACCCTGCTAGCATGGATCGAGGCGCGCCCGCGTGGGCGCCAGATAGGCGCGGCGAGGAAGGAGGGGTTCAGCGCTGCCGTCGCCGCGCATCGACTCATCCAACCCGAGCCGGAACGCCTAAGGCGCGAGGGGCGTGGGGATGATCGGGAGCTCCGGGGTGGGGAGGGACGTGAGGGAGGGCGCAGGCGCCTCAGGCGTCGGGCTGGGCGGGACGGTCGGGATGGGGGTCGGGATCGGCGTGGGCGTCGGGGCGATCCCGTTGTCCACATACGTCCGGACCTCCCCGATGAAGGCCTGCCCGGATCGGTTGAAGGCAGTCACCCGCAGGGCATACCACCCCGTGGGGAGGTGGGAGGTGTCCCAGATCGTGAGCTGCCCGTCCCGCACCGGTGCCAAGTGCGGGCCGCTCAACCACTGCCAGGCGACCCCATCCGCCCCGACCACGCCCCACTCCACGTTGTAATAGGCAAAGTCGGGGATCCACACCGTGCCCTGCACCGGCACGATCCCGCGGACCACCGTGCTTTCGTTCGGCCAGCGGATGACGACCTGGGGGATGGCGACGGCGCACGTTTCGGTGGGCGGCTGGGGGATCTGGCGCTGTTCGGCCCACCAGCGCCCCTCCTCGGGGATCACGTAGAAGACCTGCTCGATCGGCGGGCCGGGGCACCCCTCCGTATATAGGAGCCCGGTGGCCCCATCGAGCACCACCTTCTTCCAGAGATCATATTCGGGCCCGGGCGGGGGCTGGTCGGCGGCGAAGACCTCCATCCGCCGGCGGTCCGGAGGGCAATACGGCGAGGGCTGGGCCCCGGAATCCAGGCAGATCTCCACCTCGATGATTCCCGGCGGCCGGCGGAACTCCTTGGGCGGCAGGTTTAGGATGCGATGAGCCTCCTCCATCACGTCGTGCCAGATCGGCGCTGCGCCGGTGATGCCGGTCACCCCCTTCATCGGCGTGTAGTCCGCGTTCCCCACCCAGACCCCTACCACCAGGTCTGGGGTGTAGCCCAGGGTCCAGTTGTCGCGGAAGTCGTTGGTCGTCCCGGTCTTGGCCGCCGCGGGCCGGGAGAGCTTGAGGGGGCTGTTGGGCCCGAAGGCCGCCCGACGGGCCTCGTTGTCGGAGAGGATGTGGGTGATCAAGTAAGCATGCTCCGGGCGCATCACCGGTTGCCCGGGCGGGGGCGTGTAGGTGTAGAGCACGTTGCCGAAGGCGTCGGTGATCCGACGGACCGGGACGGGAGGCACGCGGCGGCCCTCATTGGCGAAGGCCGCGTAGAGGCCGACCATCTCCAGCAGGGGCACCTCCCCACCCCCTAGGGTGAGGGAAAGGCCGTAATCCGGGCGGGTCAGGGTGGTGATGCCCAGATCGCGAGCGCGGCGGAGGAAGGTCGGCAGCCCGACGAACGCCAGCGCCTTCACCGCCGGGACGTTGTAGGAGTTGCCCAACGCGTAGCGGACCGTGACCGGGCCGTGGAAGCGGCGGTCGTAGTTCACCGGCTCGTAGAACCCGCCCTTGCCGTCCGGGAACCGAGTCGGCACATCCCAGATGAGCGTGGCAGGGGTCCACCCTTTCTCAAAGGCCGCGAGATAGGTCAGCGGCTTGATGGAGGAGCCCGGCTGGCGGGGGACGATGGCCATGTTGATCTGTCCTCCATGCTGGGTGTCGTGATAATCCGGGCTCCCGACCATCGCCAGGATCTCACCGGTGTGGGGGTCCAAGATGACCACCGCCCCGTTGTGGACGTTCTTGTCCTGGAGCTTCTCCAGGTGCGTCCGCAGGACCTGGGTGGCCATCCGCTGGAGGCGCAGGTCAAGGGTGGTTTCCACCCGCAGGCCGCCCCGGTGAAGGGCCTGGGCGTTGAGGCCGAAGGTCTGCTCCAGCCATTGCATCACGTAAAGCGCGAAGTGCGGGGCCTCGGGCACCGGAAAGGTCGTTGCCGGCTTCTGGAAGACCCGCGTCGCCATCTCGCGGGCGGCGGCCTCGGCTTGCTCCGGGGTGATGGTTCCGGCCTCGACCATTAAGCGGAGGACGTCTCGCTGCCGCTGCAGGGCGCGCTTCCGGCCTTCCGGGGTGAAGGGATCATAACGAGCGGGGGCCTGAGGGAGGCCGGCCAGGAAGGAGGCCTCGGCCAGGTTGAGCTCTTTCGCCGGCTTCCCGAAGTACGTGCGGGCGGCCGCCTCCGCGCCGTAGGCCAGGTTCCCATAGTAGATCGTGTTGAGGTAGATCTCCAGGATCTGCTCCCGCGGATAGCGGCGCGTGATCTCCGCCGCCAGCACCGCTTCTTTGATCTTCCGCCGCAGGGTGCGCTCGGGGGAGATCAGGAGGTTGCGCACCAGTTGCTGGGGGATGGTGCTGGCGCCGCTGACGACCTCCCTCTCCCGGATCGCCTGATAGATGGCGCGGGCGATGGCGATAGGGTCGAAGCCAGGATGCTGCCAGAAGCGGGGATCCTCGGTCGCCACGGTGGCCTGGATCAGCCACGGGGAGATGTCCGACAGGCGGACCAGCTGCCGGCGGCCGCTCTGGGGATCGGCGATCTCTCCCAGCAGCTCCCCGTTGCGATCCACCAGCACCAGGGAGGTGGAGAGGCTCAGCGCCCGCTCCTGCAGGGCCTCGGGGGGAGGCAGCTGCATGGCCACGTACACATATCCGGCCATGGCGACGACGCTGCCGGCCATGGCCAGAAGCAGCATGGCCGCGAAGGCCCAGAGGGCCATCCGCCCCCAGGAACGGCGCCGCGACACCCCCGCCGACTGTGGGGGTCGGGGCGGAACCGTGGGAGGCACCCCCCTCGGCGGGTGCGGCGGGATCCGTCCCGTGCGCTCCCGCCCAGGAACCCACCAGCCGGCGGTCTCGCTGACATCTCCCGTGGGATGCGGCCAGTGCTCGCCCATCGGACCGGACTCCCTTCTTGGGCCAAGGGTTCCGCCGGGTCACATCCGGAGGACTTACCGAGATTATTGTATCAAGCGCCTCGCTGTTTCCCAGATCGCATCGAACATCGCCGGCGTCAGCCGTCCGGTCTGTGTGTTCTGACGGCTGGGATGATATGAGGTGATCAGGGTGGGCCAGCCCGGCCCCAGGGGGTGGACAACTCCGTGGCGGAAAGCGGGGCGGGGCCCCGTGTAACCGAGGGCGCGGAGGGCGGCGATGAAGCCTTCCGTGGCGATCTGGCCTAGGGTGACGACCACCTGTAGCCGAGGCAACGCCAGAAGTTCGCGGATCAGGTAGGGTCGGCAGTTCGCCTGTTCCTCCCGGGAGGGCCGGTTGTCCGGCGGCGCGCACCGCACCACCGCGGTGAGGTAAACGTCCTGCAGCACCAGCCCATCCTCCCGGTGGGTGGAGGTCGGCTGGTTGGCGAAGCCCGCCCGGTAGAGGGCGGCGATCAGGAAATCCCCCGACCCGTCGCCGGTGAACATCCGCCCGGTGCGGTTGGCGCCATGGGCCGCCGGGGCCAGCCCCACCACGAGCAGGCGGGCCTGCGGATCGCCGAACCCGGGGACCGGACGTCCCCAGTAGTTCCAATCCTGGAATTGCCGCCGCTTGGTCCGGGCGACCGCCTCCCGGTAGGCGACGAGGCGAGGGCATCGGCGGCACCGGATCACTTCCTGGGCGATGGCCTCCAGAGATTCCGCCATCGAAGCGCTCCCTCCTACCCTGTAGCTTAGATGGGCGCCGACACCGCCTCCCCGGGATGGCCGAGGGTGCTGGCGCCCGGCCGCTCCCGGCTTCAGGACCATGGCGATTGTAATGCACCCCGCCCAACCTTGTTCCCCACCAGAGTAGGCTCCCGTTCTCCGCGGCGCGTCCGGATGGGTTAAACTGAAGGAGCGATGGATCCCAGCTGGAAGGCGCATGGAGGTCCCGATGGAAGCGATCCTTTCCCTGCTCCTGTTGGTGTTCTGCGTCGGCTTGATCCTCCTCGCCCTGCTCGGCTCGATGATCCGCATCGTCCCCGAATATCAGCGCCTGGTGGTCTTCCGCCTGGGCAAGGTCATCGGGGCGAAGGGGCCGGGCCTGGTGCTGCTGATCCCCATTGTGGACCGGGCGATCACGGTGGATCTGCGGGAGCAATTCCGAGAGATCCCCCAGCAGACCTCTATCACCAAAGACAACGCCCCCATCGGCATCGACTTCCTGATCTACTGGCGGGTGGTGGACCCGGTCCAGAGCGTGGTGCAGGTGCGGGATTTCGTCTCGGCAGCGGTGGGGATCGCCACCACCACCCTGCGGGCGGTCATCGGCGACATCCTGCTGGATGATGTGCTGGCGAAGCGGGAGTACATCAACCAGGCTCTGCGCGTGAAGTTGGACGAGGTCACCGAGCGCTGGGGGGTGAAGGTCACCGCCGTGGAGATCCGGGAGATCCAGCCGCCGCGGGACGTGTTGGAGGCGATGACCCGGCAGATGTCGGCCGAGCGCAACCGGCGGGCCCTGGTGACCGAGGCCGACGGGAAGCGGGAGGCGGCGGTGAAGGTGGCCGAGGGCGAGAAGCAGGCGGCCATCCTCAAGGCAGAGGGGGAGAAGGAGGCGGCCATCCTGCGCGCGGAGGGCGAGCGCCAGGCCCAGATCCTTCGGGCGGAGGGGTTCGCCACCGCGCTGGAGCGCATCTTCAGCGTCGCCCGCACCCTGGACGCCAACACGATGACGCTCCAGTATCTGGAGGCATTGAAGGCCCTGGGGGCCAGCCCGGCGACCAAGTTCGTCTTCCCCCTAGAGCTGACGCGGCTCGTCGCCCCGCTCTCCAACCTGGTGGGGGATGCAGGTGGGCGGAGCCCGGAGGCCGGTAATCCATCCGCCGCCTCGTAGGGGCGCTGGCGGAGGGGATCGCCCGACTCCCATGGAGGAAACACCATCTATGCCGGCGCGCATCCTGGACGGACGGGCGATGGCGGCCCGATGGCGGGCGTGGGTCAAAGCCCAGGTGGCGGCGTTCCAAGCCCGCACCGGGCGCGTCCCCGGCCTGGCCACGGTCCTCATCGGCGACCATCCGGCTTCGCAGGCCTACCTGCAGGCGAAGCAGAACGCATGCGCGGAGGTGGGCATCCGCACCTTCCGCTATTGCCTGCCCGCCGACGTGGACCGCAGGATGGTGCTGGAGCAGGTGCGGGCCCTGGCCCACGATCCGCAGGTCCATGGGATCCTGGTGCAGCTGCCGCTGCCGCCGCACCTGGACGAGGAGGAGATCCTGGGGGCGATCCCCTTGGAGAAGGACGTGGACGGCTTCCATCCCATCAACATCGGCCGCCTGGGGCTGAAAGGGCGGGATCCCTACTTCGTCCCCTGCACCCCGCTGGGCATCCTGGCGATGCTCCAGGAGGCGGGGATCCCGATCGCCGGCCGCCGCGCGGTGGTCCTGGGGCGGAGCCGGATCGTCGGGCTGCCGATGGC
>JBEPYX010000064.1:0-7657 GCA_041641155.1 Thermoflexus sp. | reverse complement strand
CCGATGGCGTGTTCCGGGGGCGAAGTGGGAAATCCCCCTCCGTCCGCATCGCGGGGTCCGATCTTGCGCCCCCGGCCGATGGACCCCGATCGGTTGCGGAGGGAGCCCGGGCGAGGCACCGATTTTAAGTATGCCATCGGGGAAGCGCCCCGCCAAGCCGGGTCGGCCGCGGCTCAGGATTCCCCCGACCCGGCGGGCGTCCATCTCCAAATGGCTATCATCTCTATAGCACCTATCCGCTCCCCGATCCGGAGGACCCATGCGCACCGTCCGATGGGGCTGGCGGGACCTATGGGGCGTGTCTCCCGGATGAGCGTTACGGCCGGCGGCTGCGGCCCCCAACGCATGCGGGGATCTTGGGCTTGGCAATAGCGGGGGCGATTCTTTCCTGCATCGCGCCGGGGGCACAGGTGCCCCAGCTGGCGCGGACGCCGCCCTCGTCTACCGGGACGGCGATGATGGTCCCCGTTCCCTCTAGGTCCCGTGGCGGCTAGCCTTCCCGGCGCTGCGCTGGGAGATCTCTATGCCAGCGGGGCAGGTGTTGTCGATCAATGTTCCTTACGCCTTCCACCCCTGCGCGGGCGGCAGGTGCGGAACCTGGCTGGGAAACGAGAGCGGTGTGAGCCGCTGTCGGAGGCTAACGGGGATGGACGGCCGGAGGGCAGCGGGGGGATCTCCCGCGGATCTGGCCATGGAAGCGGCGCGTGGCGGAACCTTCCGCACGGACGGTCGTGACCGCGGCCGCACTCGGCCCCGAAATCCAATGATGGGGAGTGTCGTATGGGCCGAACGCGACAGGCTTGGCCGTTGTTGATCGCCCTCATCCTGGCCGCCGGGGTGGCGATCGGCGCGCGGGTGGTGATCACCGCGGGGGTGCCGGAGCCGGTGATCCTGGTCGTCGCCGCCCGGACGCTGAACCCCGGGGAGGCCCTGACGGCGGACTTGGTGGAGACCGTCTCAGTCTATGCGTCCTCGGGGATCCAAGGGATGATCCAGGGGAAGGAGCTCTCCCGCTACCTCGGGGGGATGGTGCTGGCTCCGGTGCCTGCGGGGGGCTTCATCCCCCGGGCCGCGGTGCGGCCGTCGGGGCAGATCACCACGACCGGGCGGATCAGCGCCATGATGGGCCGGGGCGAGCAGCTTTTCGTCCTCCCCCTGGGGGATCGAGTGCAGGGCCCGCCGCCCGGGAGCCTCGCCCCTGGGGACTGTCTGGATCTGGTCGCCTTCTTCCCGGCTCCCGCCGGAAGGATAGCCGTGCCTGAAGGACCGACCGTCGAAGGGCCGGCCGCCGGAGGGGCGATCCTGGGGACGGCCCCCATCCCAGCTCCCCAGCGTCCCATGGCGAAGTGGCTCGCCCGGGTGGTGGTGCGCTCGGTGCTTGGGCTGCCACCGCCGGCTCGAGCAAGCGAGGGTGGAGTCGCCGTCCCCGTGTCCGGTGGCCCCACGAACCCGCGGCTGCTGGTTGCCGTCCCGGACGCGGCGGTGGAGGGGATCGCCTACGCCCTGGGGGCGGCGGAGGCGGTGCACCTGGTCGTGGCGCCGCCTTGCGCCCAGGCCGAGATCTTCCCCTCGCCCGGCTTCTCCGACGAGGATCTCACCGCGTGGTTCCAGGCCGGGCGGACGGTGGCCGGGCCCCCGGCCTTCTTCGTCGCACCGTCTCCAACTCCCACCGGCGGACCGTGAGCCCGATGATGGTTGACAGCGGAAGGATGATGTCATCGTTGAAACACCAGGGCGATCGGAGAGGCGTTCCAGAGGATCTCCGTTGAGGAGGAAAGCGATGGCGACGGCCCTGCGGGTGCACCGGGAAGCGATCCGGGAGGCCGTTCAGCGCCTTCGGGCATGGCATGCACAGTGGACGACCCGACTGGAGGCTGCGCAGCGGACGGCCGGTGCATTGGGGGAGACGGTGCGGGCGGTGCCCGGCCAGCGGTTCGAGGCGGCCGCATCCGCCAACCGGGTTCGCCTCCGCGAGGTGGGGGAACAGGCGGAGGCGCTGGCGCGGGCGCTGGAGCAGGCCCTCATGCGTCTCGAGATGGCCTTCCAGCAGGCGGCCCGGCGGATCCAGGGGCCGCTGCTGTCCTCGGCCGGCAGCCTCCTCCCCACCGCGGCGGTGGCGGCGTCCTTTGAAGAGGCTTACGCCTTTATCCGGCGATGGGAGGGAGGATATGTGAACGATCCGGACGACCGGGGCGGCGCGACGAACTTGGGCGTCACCCAAGCCACCTACGACGCCTACCGCCGCCGCCATGGACTCCCCCTGCAGGATGTCCGATCCATCACGCGAGAGGAGGCTGAGGCCATTTACCGCGAGGGGTTCTGGGAGCCGTCGGGCGCTGGAAGCCTACCGCGGCCCCTGGGGATCGTGCATATGGACACGGCGGTGAATATGGGCCTCGGAAGGGCACGCCAGTTCCTCGAAGAAGCCCAGGTGCATCATCCGGGGGATCCCCAGGCGGCCGTCGAAACCTATCTGGATCTGCGGTTGAACCGCTACCTGGAGCTCGCGCGGGATCCCTCCCAGCGCCAGTTCCTGGCGGGCTGGCTGAACCGCCTTCGAGATCTCAGCGGCTACGCCACCGGGGATCCGGAGTTCCAGCGTGCGTTCGAGAGGAAGGCCCTCAACCGCCTGGCCGAGGCTCCGGAGTTCGCTCCCATTCGAGAGAGGCTGCTGAAGCTTTGGGAGAAGAGGTGAAGCCCGATGCAGATCCTTCGCTGGCTATGGTTGTGGGGGGTGATCGTGAGCGTCGGTTGCGCCGCTCCGGTTCGTGAGCCTGCCCCAGCTTCCACAACGCCGAAGGCGGCTCCTTCCTCCGCTCCGGAGGGGCTTCCCGCCCTGGAGGAGGCAATCGGGAAGGGGGACTGGGCCTCGGCGCGGGCCGCCTACGAGGCGTCGGGGAAGCCCGTGCTTCCGGCCCGGCTCTTAAATGTGATCATGGCGCACGGCCTGCGCTTGGCCCTGGAAGCCGAACGGGCGGGGCGCCCGGACCAAGCCCGCCGTCATCTCGAGGAGGCCATCGCCTGGGTCCGGCAGGGCTGTGGCTGTCTCGATCCCGACGGCCGCCTGAGGCCGGGGGCGATCCCGGACGATCTCCGGGAGGATCTCTATCTGGCCCTTAACCAGGAGCGGGGCGCCGACCCCCAGGACCCACTGCGGGGCTGGGCGATGGAGCGGCTAGCCCAGCGCCACCGCTTGCCCAAAGACGATGTGGACGATGCCCCCATCGCGGTATGCGCCTTCTCGGGTCGGGCCTTCGTGATCGCCGGCTTCTGGATCGCTGATCTCGAAAGAGAGCTCCGGCGCGAGGCACCCGGCTTAGACCGGTTGTACGAGGGGGAGCGGATCCCCCGCCTCTACGATGTCTTCTGCGATGAGGAGGAGGGGAAGATCCAGTGGGTGAACGTCGCCGGGGGCGGGCGAGGGGTTTCCATCGAAGCCCGATGGGATGGACGGGATTTCCGCCTGGCGGATCTCAGCCGCACCGATCTGGCCGGTCAGACCTATGAAGAAGTTCGCAAGCATATCGAGGCGGGGGAACTGGAGGAGGCGCTCCAGGCGTATGAAAGCGGCTTCACGAACGAGGTGGATCAGGATCCTCAACTGGCCACCCGGGCCTTGCACCGAGGGCTGGAGGTGGCCCGCATGCGGGGGGAGGCGGGGGATGCCCCGGGCGCGCTGCGCGCCCTCCATGCGGCGCTTTCCATCGCGGCGGTCCCTTACGATCTGGATCCGGAGACGTTCCTCCCCCACGGATGGGATCAGCGCCCCCGCTCCCTCGATCAGTGGAAGGCCGAGGCGTTCTTCCGCGACGCCCTCGACCCGATTCGGTATCGGGATGCCCTCACGGAATACGCGGCCTGGTTGGCGCGAAACCGCCGCCTCCTTGAGGCGGAGCGGATCCTGCGGGGCCTGCTCGTCCTCGCCCCGGATTACGCGCCTCCGTATCTCTACCTGGGGGATGTGCTATGGGATCAGGGGAAGCAGGAGGAGGCGCGCCGCTTCTATCAGCAGTATCGGGAGCGGGCGCCCGATGCCCCCTTGCCTCCGCACGTTCAGGAGCGCCTGCCGTAACGCAAAACCTACGGCCCCCACGCCACCCGCTGGGAGAGGGGATCGGGGAGGCGCTCCCCTAAGTCGAGGATCTTCTGGGGGCTTCCCCCGGCGGCGGGGATCCGGTAGATCCCCCATCGGCCGTCCACATTGGCAAGGTAGGCGATCCACGCCCCATCCGGGGACCACGACGGCCCGATCTCCCAGGCCTCGCCGACAGTGAGCGCCCGGAAGCCGCCCCCTAGGGTCGCGATGACCAGATCCCAGTTTCCCTGGACGTCTGTGGTGTAAACCAGGGCGGAGCCATCCGGCGCCCAGGCTGCTTGAAGATCATTGGGATGCTGGCTCAGACGCGTCGGCGCGGCGGCCCCCGGAGGGAGCAGGAACAGCCCGCACCCCTCGCCGGCGCAGCCGGTCCATGCCAGCGCCCCGCCAGGGCCCCACGCGGGGAACCGCCCGGTGGCCGCCCGTTGCGTCACATGAGGGTTCTGGAGGTCCACCGTTCGGATCCCCCCGGCGCCGTCCATGAACGCCAGCCGCTGCCCGTCCGGCGCCCACGTCGGCCAGGACGCGCCGGGCCCGCCGATCGTGAAGCGCTCTCCCGTCTCCAGGTCCCACACGACGATCCCCACGCCGACGACGCGGTAGGCCAGCCGCCGGCCGCCGGGCTGCCACGCCGGCTGATCGGCCCCGATGGCGATCCGCCGTCCGCGCCCACCGGCATCCACCACATACAGCGCGTAGGCGTCCACCTCCGGATCATATACCGCATAGGCGAGCCGCCCCATCGGGATCGGAGGCGGAACGGGGGTGCCCTCCCCCGGGAGGAGACCGGGCAGCGGCGTGGGGGTGGCTTGGAGGCAGATCGCCCCCGCCTCCTGAGCCTTCGCCTGAACCTGGGGGTCGGCGAAGAGGCGGAGGGCAGCCCGATAGTGAGCCTCCGCCGGACATCGCTCTCCTTGGGCGGCGAGGAGATCCCCGTAGGCCACATGGGCCTGGAAGAGGCGACGGGCAGTGTCCCGGTATCCGGGGTTAAGGGCGTAAAGCTCCTGGAGGCGCCGGATCGTCTCGGGCCAGTTCGCCCCCCAGGTATCGCGGGCGGCCAGATACATCGCGGCCAGGCGGTAGGCCGAGGCGGCTTCCGGGGGAAGCGGGCCGAGGCGCGCCGCCTGGTCCAGATAGAAGAGCCCCTCCGCCAGACGGTCCGCTCCCCCTGTGAGCAACGCCATCCCATGGCGCAGCGCGGCGTCCCGTAGCATCGCCACGACCTCCCGGGTCCGGAACGTCGGGTCACGGTTCCGGATCTGGGAGAGCAACTCCACCGCCCGGGGCCAGTCCCCGGCGGCATAGGCGTCGCGGGCGCTCTGGAACGCCTCCTCCAGGAGCGCCGAGGGCGGGATCGCCGTGGGGGTCAGGCGGGCGGCGAGGCGGCGGCGGGCGTCCGCCAGGGCGGCCTCCACGGTCGGATCCGCCGGGCGGAGGCGGCGCGCGCCCTCCAAGAAGGCCAGCGCTTGCTCCTCCTGGCCTCCCTCCAGCAGCGCCATCGCCCGGCGGATTGCGGCGTCGGCCGTGGCCTCAACCCGCCGCTGCCGCTCGGCGATTCCATGCGCCCATCCCATCCGCCATCCGGCGAAGGCCATCCCCCCGATCCCTCCCAGGGAGGCCAACCCCATCACCACCCCGATCCACCTGCGATGCCATCGCCGGGGAGAAGCATTGGGCATCGTTCGCCCCTCCGATGGGATCCGCTGGGCAGCACGACGCGTTGTTCCACCTTAAAACAGGCCCAGTCGGGCCGCTGATGATGTCCTATAGTAAACCCGCTCAGGCGGTTAGGGGAGGACGTGCATCGGCCCGGCCGGGGATCTGGGCAGCCGATGCGGCCGGGACGTGACCCCTCCCACTGCGCGTTCGTGGGATCCCCGGGGGAAGAAATGAGGCTAGCGAGCCGCCAGCCTGTGCGCATCCCTCGGTCTGGCCGAGCCGACCTGGCCCTGGCCGTTGGCGTGAGGCTCCCCACGGCGTGGGCCCGCCGGCGGGCCTCTGCCTCGCCCTGGATCTGGCCATCTGGAATGTGGCGCGGGTGCAGACCTCGGCCGCCAGCGCCACGTTCCTGGTGAACGCTGCCCGGTTGTGGATCGGGCGGGGCGCGTGGCGGCTGTTCCGAGAGCGCTGGGGCGTCGGGTTCTGGTTGAGGAGAGGCCGGGTGCTCCGAGGCGATCTCCAGGGCCACTTCCAGTTGGGGACCGGGGGTCTCCGGGCGACGCTCGCCAGCCTGTTCCACACCGCCGATCTGTTTATAACCCAGCGGATCCAGGAGTGAGCGGACGCTTTGGCGCTGGGATGGATCTCTCAGGCCGCCGGCTGGCCATCAACGAGGCGGTGGCCGGCGGCCTGCCGGTGCCGATAGGGATTCCTTCCGATTCACCGGCAGGCCGCCGGCTGTTGGGCTCCCGGGGCTATCCGGTTCAGGCGACCGCTGGGGCGGGCGCGGCGGGCGCCATCACCGCGCGGCGGAGGACCGGGCGGAACTTATAGCCGTAGGCGATCACCCCGTGCTCGCCCTGCCGATGAAGGACGCGGGTGACCATCTCCACCGGCATTCCGATGTAAACTTCTTCCGGCCCTACGTCGGTGAGCATAGCCGAGATCAGCGGGCCCTCCTCCAGTTTGACAAGCGCCACGATGTAAGGGACTTGCTCCTCATAGCCGGCCGGGGGCTCGTAGACCACCGTGTAGGAATACACCTCGCCGCGGCCCGAGAGCGGATAGGGGGTCCGCGCCGGCCGCTGACACTCCGGGCAGATGTCCCGGGGCGGGAACAGGCGCGCCCCGCACCCCTCGCATTGCTCCCCTTCCAGCCGATAGCGCTGCGCTCGCCCTCGCCATGCGCGTGCCGGATGCATCCTCCGCCTCCTGCGTTCAGTCTCACGGAACGTTTATCGCCGAAACAAAGGCCGAGTTCGTTCTCTTCGCGGCCTTAATCCCCCATCGCTTCCAGGATATGCGTGATCACCGTGGCCCCGGTCCCCCCGATGTTCTGGGTCATCCCCAGCCGGGCGTGCGGCACCTGGTTCGGCCCCGCCTGCCCGCGTAGCTGCAGGACGGCCTCCACGACCTGGTAAATCCCGGTCGCGCCGACCGGGTGGCCGCGCGCCTTCAAGCCCCCCATCGTCGCAATGGGGAGCCGGCCGTCTAAGAAGATCGCCCCCTCCTGCGCCATGGCCACCCCCCGACCCCGCGGGGCGAAGCCGCTGGCCTCCAGGGAGAGGGCCGCCATGATCGTGAAGGCGTCATGCAGCTCGAAGAAGTCAATGTCCTCCGGGCGGACCCCTGCCTGCTGGAAGGCTCGATAGGCCGAGAGGGCCACCGCCTCCAGCCACAGCGGGTCCCGCCGATCGTGCAAAGCCACCGTGTCGGTGGCCACCGCCGAAGCCCGGATGCGCACCGGGCGCTCCTGGAACGCCCGCGCCTGATCCGCCGGGCACAGGATCACGGCCGCCGCCCCGTCACAAATTGGCGAGGCGTCCAGCAGGGTGATCGGATCGGCGATCACGCGGGCCGAGGCGAAGGCCTCCGCCGTGATGGGAAAGCGCAGCATCGCAT
>JBEPYX010000063.1:7297-7675 GCA_041641155.1 Thermoflexus sp. | reverse complement strand
TGATCTTGCTGTCGGCCGTCTTCCTCCAGGACACCCTGGGGGCGCTGGACTGGGGGCGGTGGTGGCGGAGCGGAGGCCCGGTGGCCGCCCTGCTCGTCCCGCCGTTCGCGGCCGCCCTGGTGGGGCTATTGTCCGCCTGGCCGGAGGCCCGCCTCGCCCTCGAAACGGGGACCCTGCGATCGTTGATCGCCGCCAACCAGGTCATCGCCGCTGGGCTGGCCGTTGCGGCCATCCTGATGGCCTGGGGGGTTCTGTATGATCGGCTCCGCCTGTCTGGCCTTCTCGCATCCTTCGCCCTGGCTGCCCTGGCCGCTCTCGCCTTCGCCACCTTCCACGTCGCCTGGAGGTTCAGCTTCATCAATTACGACCTGGCCCTGG
>JBEPYX010000063.1:0-7287 GCA_041641155.1 Thermoflexus sp. | reverse complement strand
GGTGGCGTATGATAACGATAGCGCATGGCCGTTCACCTGGTATCTGCGCGACTGGCCCCAGCGCTATTTCGGGGAAACCCCTACCCGCGCGGCGGTGGAGTCCCCGGTGGTCCTGGTCGGCAGCGCCAACTGGTATAAGGTGGAAAACGCCCTTCGCAACACCCACGAAGCCTATCAATACCATCTGATCTGGTGGCCGATGGAGGATTACCGGGAGCTCACGTGGGAGCGTCTGGTCCGCTGGCTGCTCGACCCTCAGCGTCGGATGGCGTTATGGGACATCTTCTGGAGCCGGGACTACACCCGGTATGATCAAATCACCGGTAAAACGCATCGGGTGGACACCTGGCCCCTGGCCCATGACTTCAAGCTGTTCATTCGGAAGGATGTGGCGGCGAAGGCCTGGCCGCTGCGTCCCCAGCAGACCCTAGCCCCCGAGGAGGCCGATCCATACCTGAAAGTCCACCGGACGCTCACCGCCACCCTGGTCATCGGCGGTCTCGGCGCCGATCCCGGCCGATTCAACGAGCCTCACGCTGTGGCGGTCGGGCCGGACGGAGCGGTTTACGTCACTGACGGCCGCAACCATCGCGTCCAGGTCTTCGCTCCCGATGGTCGCTTCCTGCGGGCGTGGGGCTCCTACTGCGCCCTGTACGAAGCGGGGCAGCCGGGCTGTCGCGATCCCGATGGGGCAGGCCCACTCCCCCTAGGGGCGGGGCAGTTCAACGAGCCATGGGGCATCGCCCTGGGGCCGGATGGCTCGGTATATGTCGCCGACCTCTGGAACCATCGGATTCAGCAGTTCACCGCCGACGGCCGGTTCCTCCGGGCTTGGGGGCAATTCGCTCAGGTCCAGAGCCCGGTGGAGGGCCCTGGCCTCTTCTACGGCCCGCGGGCTCTGGTGGCCGTCGGCGATCGCCTCTATGTGGCCGATACCGGAAATAAGCGGGTCCAGGTGTTCACCCTGGACGGGGAGTTCGTCGCGGCATGGGGCGGCCCTGGCATCCTCCCCGGGCAGCTGGATGAGCCGGTGGGGATCGCCGCGCTCCCGGACGGCCATCTGGTGGTCGCCGACACCTGGAACCGGCGGATCCAGGTCTTGACCCCGGATGGAGCCCCCGTCCGTTCGTGGCCGATCGCCGGGTGGCTGGATCAATCCCCTACCTCCAAGCCCTACGTCGCGGTGGATGCGCGGGGGCACATCCTCGTGACGGACCCCACCGGTTTCCGGGTCGTGGTCTTCGATGCCCAGGGAAATCCGCTGTGGAGCTTCGGCCAGTATGGGGAAGACGCCGCGTCCTTCCAGTTGCCGCAAGGGATCGCCGTCGGGCCTGATGGGCGGATCTGGGTGGTGGATTCCGGCGGGCATCGGGTGATGACCTTCCCGGCCCCATAGCATGGGGTTCCGGGAGGAGTTCTATAATTTGGTGCGGGTGGGAGTAGGGGAGCGGGGGCGATGCCGAAGACGGCGGCGGATCTCACACCCGAGGACATGGAGCGATATCGGGAAGCGTGGCGGCGGCGGTGGGCGGAGGAAGAGGCGCGTCGGGCGCAGCGTCAGGAGCGCGCATGGGCCGTCGCGCGGGAGGCCGCTGCGCTGTTGAAATCCCGATTTGGGGCGCATCGGGTGCGGGTGTTCGGCTCCCTGCTGGCCCCATGGTTCCACGAACGCTCCGACATTGACCTGGCGGTCGAGGGCGTTCCCCCAGAGCGCGTGCGGGACGCCGAGGAGGCCCTTCGCGAGCTTGCCTCTGAGTTCCGCGTAGATCTGGTGCGGTTGGAGGAACTCCGCGATGCGCCCCGATTGCTCCGCCGCATCGAGGAAGAGGGAATGGACCTGTGAGGGCTGACATCCTGACGCTCATCGGCCGTATAGATGGGGAGTTGGAAGATCTCCGACGGGTCGTGGAGCGCGTCACCCGATTTCTACAACAGGCCCTTCGAAGCGAAGAAGAGGCGTATTGGGACGCGATCGCGTTGAACCTTCACAGTTTCTATTCTGGCATCGCGTGTGTTTTCGATGAGATCGCCCGGGTGGTCGATCAAACCGTTCCAGAGGGCCCGCACTGGCATGAGGAGCTGTTGCGCCAGATGGGCGTTGAGCTCCCATCCCTTCGGCCGGCCGTGCTTCGCCGGAGCACGCGCGATTGCCTCGATGAATATCGCCGCTTCCGTCACGTGGTTCGCAATGTCTACGCCTTTGTATTTGATC
This sequence comes from Thermoflexus sp., assembly GCA_041641155.1. GTDB lineage: Bacteria > Chloroflexota > Anaerolineae > Thermoflexales > Thermoflexaceae > Thermoflexus. The sequence goes on along the minus strand of JBEPYX010000063.1, from coordinate 5,075 downwards.
GTGCCCGCTTGAAAGCGCTGGCGGAGGGTCTTCCGAGTTGCTTCGATGAGGTTTCCCGGGATCTGCACGCTTTCCGGGAGTTTCTCGATCGTCTGCGTGCCGAAGCGCCTGGATGATCCTGCAGCGGAGGGCGGTCGGATGAAGCTTCACGAGTATCAATCCAAGCAGATCTTCGCGCGGTACGGCATCCCGATCCCGCGGGGGAAAGTGGCGGCCAGCCCGGAGGAGGCCCGGGCCATCGCCAAGGAGCTGGGGAAGCCGGTGGTGGTCAAAGCCCAGGTCCTGGTGGGAGGCCGGGGAAAGGCCGGGGGCATCCGCCTCGCTCGCACCCCGGAGGAGGCGGAGCAAGTCGCGGAGCGGATCCTCAGCATGAACCTGAAAGGATCCCCTGTCCATCGGGTCCTCGTGGACGAGGCGGCTGAGATCCAGGCGGAGCTTTATCTCGGCCTCACCATTGACCGGACCCGGCGTCGGGTGGTGGCCATGGCCTCCGCGGCGGGGGGGATGGACATCGAAGAGGTCGCCCGGACCGCACCGGAGAAGATCCTCCGGGTGGTCATCGAGCCCGAGTTGGGACTGCGGGAATACCAGGCCCGAGCCCTGGCGGCCGGGATGGGCCTGGATCGCGCCCTCTGGGCTTCCTTCACGCAGATCGCGCTGGGTCTCTATCGTTGCTTCGAGGAAAACGACGCCACCCTGGCCGAGATCAACCCCCTGGCGGTGGTCCCCGGGCCGGCGTTGCTGGCCTTGGACGGCAAGATGATCATCGACGACAACGCCCTCTTCCGGCATCCCGATCTGGCGGCCATGCGGGATGAAGACGAGGAAACCCCGACGGAACGGGAGGCGCGGAAATACGGGATCAGCTATGTGCAGCTGGATGGGAACATCGGGTGTATGGTTAACGGGGCGGGATTGGCCATGGCGACGATGGACATCATCCAGCTTTACGGCGGCCGCCCTGCCAACTTCCTGGACATCGGGGGCGGGGCGGGCGCGGAACGGGTAGCGGCGGCCATGCGCCTGATCCTCTCTGACCCCAACGTGAAGGCTGTGCTGATCAACATCTTCGGCGGCATCACCCGGTGCGATGAGGTCGCGCGGGGGATGCTCGCTGCTTTCGAGATGGTCCGCCCGCGGGTGCCTGTGGTCGTCCGCCTGGTGGGCACGAACGAGGAGGAGGGGCGGGCCATTCTGCGGCAGGCCCATGGGATCTCGCTGCACACAGCGACCACCCTGGTGGAAGCCGCCCAGCAGGCGGTGCGGTTGGCCGAGGGGGGCGCGTGAGACGTCGGGGGCATCGGTTTCCCCGGTCGAATGTTCCTTGCGCTGAGAAGTGAATCGGCGGGCGCTCAGGCGCCCTGCGGCGAACCGGGCGATCGCAAAACCCCATCTGATCCGGAGCACTGGCGATGGGTATCCTCATCAACCGGAACACCCGTGTCCTGGTACAGGGGATCACCGGGCGGGAAGGCCAGTTCCACACCCAGCAGATGCTGGAATACGGCACCCAGGTGGTGGCCGGGGTGACGCCGGGCAAAGGCGGGCAGTGGGTCCTGGGGGTGCCGGTTTTCGACACCGTTCAGGAGGCGGTGGAGGCCACCGGGGCCAACTGCTCGGTGATCTTCGTCCCCGCCCGCTTCGCCCCCGACGCGATCCTGGAGGCCGCCGATGCCGGCATCCCCTTGATCGTGTGCATCACCGAGGGGATCCCGGTCCAGGATATGATCCGGGTGCGGGCCTACCTGGAGCGCAAGGGGGTGCGGCTGATCGGTCCGAACGGGCCGGGCCTGATCACCCCGGGCGAGAGCAAAGTGGGGATCATCCCGGGCCACATCACCCGGCCGGGGCCGGTGGGGGTGGTCTCCCGCTCGGGGACCCTGACCTATGAGGTGATCGCGGCGCTGAGCCAGCGCGGGATCGGGCAGAGCACCTGTGTGGGGATCGGGGGCGACCCCATCCCGGGGACCAGCTTCGTCGAGGTGCTGGCGATGTTCGAGGAGGATCCCCAGACGGAGCACATCGTGTTGATCGGGGAGATCGGCGGCATGGAGGAGGAGCGGGCGGCGGACTTCATCGCCACGAGGATGAGCAAGCCGGTGACCGCGTTCATCGCGGGGCGGACGGCTCCTCCGGGCAAGCGGATGGGGCACGCGGGGGCCATCATCGAGGGGGGCACGGGCTCGGCGGCGGAGAAGATCGCTAAGCTGGAGAGCGTGGGCATCCCGGTTGCCCGCCATCCCGAGGAGATCGCGGAGATCGTCGCGGCCCGGCTCGGGGTCCGGGCATAGAGGAGGCGGCTGCCAACGATCTGCCCTTCCCTCCGCTGAGCGTTGGGACGGCTGCGGAAGCGCCCCGCTCCGAGCGGGGGCGGAGGGGAAAAGGGAAGACTTTGCCCATTCCCTCGAACAGCAGCGGAGAAGATGATCCGGTTCGATCGGGTTTCCAAGCGCTTCCATATGCATCGCCAGCGCCCGCGCTCCTTCCATGAACTGCTCATCGAGGGCTGGAGACGGTGGCGGCGGGGACCCCCCGATGAATTTTGGGCGCTGCGGGAGGTCTCCTTCGAGGTCCGGCCGGGGGAGACCGTCGGCCTCATCGGGCCCAACGGGGCGGGCAAGAGCACTGTGCTCAAGTTGGCCGCCCGGGTCCTGGCGCCCACCTCGGGCCGAGTGGAGGTGCAGGGGCGGGTGGCGGCCCTGCTGGAGCTTGGGGTGGGCTTCCACCCGGAGCTCACCGGCCGCGAGAACATCTTCCTCAACGGCGCCTTCCTGGGCATCCCCCGTCGGGAGATGGCCCGCCGCCTAGATGCCATCGTCGCCTTCGCCGAGCTGGAGGATTACCTGGATGTCCCGGTGAAGCATTACTCCTCCGGGATGTATGTCCGCCTGGCCTTCGCGGTCTCGGTGTATCTGGATGCAGAGATCCTGTTGGTGGACGAAGTGCTGGCGGTCGGCGACGCGTCCTTCCAGAGGAAATGCATGGAGCATCTGCTCGCTCTTCAGCGCGCGGGGGTGACGATCCTGCTCGTCTCTCACGATCTGGATGCCATCCAGCGGCTGTGCCATCGGGCCCTCTGGTTCGATCAGGGGCGCATCCAGATGGAGGGGACGCCCGCCGGCGTGGTGCAGGCCTATCTGGACGCTGTCCATCGGCGCGGCGATCGGCTGAGGGACGCGCCGAGCCATCCTGCTGCTCCTCATCGCTGGGGCAGCGGCCGTGTGCGCATTGAGCAGGTCTATCTCACGGATGGGGAAGGCCAGCGGCGCGACGAGTTCGAGATCGGTGAGACCATGCGGGTTCATATGCGCTATCGGGCGGACGAGCGCATCGAGCGGCCCGTGTTCGGGCTGGCCATCCATCGCCACGACGGCGTCCACATCTGCGGCCCCAACACCGCGTTCTCTGGGTTTGAGATCCCATGGGTAGAGGGAGAGGGGGAGATCATCTACACCATCCCCTCGTTACCGCTTTTGGAAGGGATCTATCTCCTTTCGGTGTCCGCGACGGACGAGCGGGACATCGAGATCTTCGATTACCACGATCGCGCCTATCCGTTCCGGGTGAGGCGGGGCCGGCATCGGGAGCGTTACGGGTTGATGACCATGAACGGCCGCTGGGCGCACGAACGGCTCTCGATCCTTCAACCTGTCGAGCATGTGATGGGCCCTTCAACCCCTCCCAGGGGCTGAAGGAAGGGGGCGCAGCCTTCGGCGGGTTCTCTGAGACAGCCGAGGGGAGGGGGCCTGCCACCCAACGGATCTATCGCTGCCCTCGCCCTGCGGGCGCTCGCGCTGAAGCATCCCTTTCGTGTGGAGGTTGGACCCATGGACGAGCTAGCCGAGTTGCTGAAGACCTTGACCGAGGCGCACGGCGTTCCAGGCTATGAGACGGAGATCCGTGAGGTGATGCGCGGGCTCTTGGCGGGCCTGGGGGAGGTCGAGCAGGACAACATCGGCAGCTTGATCTGCCGGCGCGGCGAGGGCGGGCCTCGAGTGATGCTCGCCGCCCATATGGATGAGATCGGCTTCATGGTCAAGCATATCACCCCCGAGGGTTTCATCCGCTTCACCCCTCTGGGCGGATGGTTCGACCAGGTCCTCTTGGGCCAGCGCGTGGTCATCAAGACCCATAAGGGGGATGTGGTGGGCGTGATCGGGGCCAAGCCTCCTCATTTGCTCTCCCCCGACGAACGGAAGAAAGTGGTGGAGCGGAAGGACATGTATATCGACATCGGGGCGACCTCGGCCCAGGAGGTGGAGGAGGCCGGGGTGCGGGTGGGGGACCCCGTGGTCCCGTTGGCGCCTTTCCAGGTGCTGGCCGGCGGCAAGACCTACTTGGCGAAGGCCTTCGACGACCGCGTGGGCTGCGCGGTGCTGGTCGAGGTGATGCGCCGCCTGGCCCGGGAAGGCCACCCCAACGCGGTCTACGCGGTGGCGACTGTCCAAGAAGAGGTAGGCCTGCGCGGGGCTGCGACCAGCGTGGAGAAAGTCAACCCGGATGTGGCGTTGATCCTGGAATCGGACATCGCGGGGGATGTGCCAGGGATCAAGCCGGAGGAATCCTCCGTGCGACTGGGGGGAGGGCCCACCATTGTGGTCTACGATGCGCGCATGATCCCCAACCTCCGGCTGCGGGATCTCGCGGTCGAGACCGCCCGATCCCTGGGGATCCCCATCCAGTTCTCCGTCCTGGAGGGCGGGGCCACCGACGGCGGCGTAATCCACCTCCACAAAGGCGGGGTGCCAACCCTGGTCATCGGCGTCCCTGCCCGGCACATCCACAGCCACGGCGCGATCATCCACCGGGAGGACGTCGAGCGCGCCATCGCCTGGGTGACCGCCCTTGTCCGGCGCCTGGACGCGGAGACGGTCGCCCGTTTGAAGCCATGAGCATCTCTGTCTATAATAGCCCAATGGCGCTTTTTCGTAGCCCAACCGACGGAGGCGATCGCGCGGCAACCCGTCGGAACAGCGAGGGATCAGGGGGTCCGGCTTCCACGAGGGCTCTCGTGCCCCTCGGATCGCGGCGGCCTCCAGCGATGGTCTGTTCCCCCAATCTGATATCCGCGAGGT
>JBEPYX010000062.1:0-7721 GCA_041641155.1 Thermoflexus sp. | reverse complement strand
TTATCTTGATTCTCGAGGTAATAGGCGAGGCCGAAGTAGCCCAGCGCGTAGCGATCGTTGGCCACGCCCTGGACCAGCACATTGTCATCCTCGCTGGCGGTGTAATCGCCCCGGCTGAGGTCCTCCTTGCCCATGATCGCCTCAGTGAAGTAGTCGAACGTCCCGCTGTCGGTGCCCGGCCCGAAGAGGTTGAGTGGGGCGTCCGGCCACTGAGGGTTCACTTGGTTCCAGCGGGTAATCTTGCCCTGGGCCTCGGGCGCCCAGATCGCGCGGAGCTCCTCAACTTTCATGCACGACACCCAGTCGTTCTGCGGGTTGACCACCACGGACAGGGCATCGTAGGCGACCGGAAGCTCGATGAACTCGATGCCATTCTTCTGACAGGCCTCTATCTCCGATGCTTTGATGGGGCGCGAGGCATTGGAGATATCGGTCTCGCCGGCGCAGAACTTCTTGAACCCCCCGCCGGTCCCGCTGATGCCGACCACCACTTTGACGCCCGGATGGGCCCGCTGGAACTCCTCCGCCACCGCCTCGGTGATCGGGTAGACCGTCGAGGAGCCGTCGATCTTGATCTCGCCGCTCAGAGGGATAGGCCCGCTGGGCGTCGAGGGGACAGGCCCACCAGGCGTGGGGGTGACGCCCGGCGCCGCCCCCGGCTGGCACGCCGCCACCAGCAACGCGCCCGCGATCATCCATGGGATCCAAGCAGAACGCCACCGCATCGCACCCTCCTTGAGGGAGTTTGTGGAGTTGCCGATCACGCCGCCATGCGCCACGCCCGCCACTCCAGGCGCAGTGCCTCCAGGCGCTCCATCTCCGCCAACAGGCTCCGGAGACGGATCCCCTCCTCGTCCTCGCCGCTTTGGACCAGGCGGGTGAGCTCCTCCCGGAGCCGTTGCAGCCGCTCCTCCAACTGCATCCCGTTCTCCATCGCGCCTCCTGTGCTTTCGGTTTGCTTCCATCCTAACCGGGAACGGAAGGGGAAGGGTGAAGCGAACTTCCGCGTTTCACGAAAGAGAGGTGAAATCTTTTTCACAAAGGGTGCAGGGCGCGATGCCCACCCATCCGGGTGACACCGCCCCGGTCCTGCTCTACAATCATAATGAGGAAAGTTGTGGGGCCCGCGCGGGCCTCGGGGAGGCATGAGCGGGAGGTGGCGGTGACGATCCCGTTTGAGCAGCTGCGCCACGCGCTGGAGGAGGAGCGGGCCCGGTTACAGGAGGAGCTGGCCCGGCTGGACGCCCGTGCTCCCGAGGGGATCGGCTACCACGACCACATGGCCGACGACGCCACCGATGTGATGGATCAGACGACCCGGGCGGCCCTGCGCCGGCATCTGGAAGGCCGACTCCGTGAGGTGGAATCAGCACTCCGACGGATGGAGGAGGGGACCTATGGGATCTGTCAGGCGTGCGGCCGGCCCATCGGGGTCGCGCGGCTGAAGGCCCTCCCCTTCGCCGCCCTCTGCTTGGAATGCCAGGCCAAGCGCGAGCGATGATCCGCCCCTGCCAGGGCCCGGCCCCATCGCAATCCCTTCGGAGGCGACCAGATGAAACCGCGCTGGATCATGGGGGTGGCGGCCGCTCTCGCCTTCACCGCTGATCAACTGAGCAAGGCGTGGGTGCGGGAGCACCTCGCCCTCTATGAATCATGGGCTCCCATCCCAGCCCTGGCCCGCTATTTCACCTTCACCCACGTCACCAACACCGGCATCGCCTTCGGCCTGTTCCGGGAGTGGGGATCGCTCCTGGTCGCAGTGGCGGTGGTGGTCATCGCCTTCCTGCTGCTCTACACCCAGCAGCTGGCCACCGCCCGATGGCCCGTTCAGATCGCCATGGGCCTGCAGCTGGGCGGGGCGTTCGGCAACCTGGTGGACCGCATCCGGTTCGGGTTCGTCACCGATTTCCTGGATTTCAAGTTCTGGCCGGTGTTCAACCTGGCCGACAGCGCCATCGTCGTGGGGATGGTGCTGCTGTTGGTGGGCATGGGATGGGAAGAGCGAAACCCCTCCCGCTCGCCGCTCTCTTCGGAATCCCAGGACCCCCCGCCGGAACCCTGAGGGTACCCCTCCTGGCCCTGCTCGATCCGGACAGCCCGGTGAGGACGAGGCGGAAACGATGCCGGCTATCGAAGTCCGTCATCTCCACAAATATTACCGGGTCCACCACAAAGCGCCCGGGCTGATGGGCTCCCTGCGGGCCTTCTTCCGCCGCCGTTACCAGGTCATCCGCGCGGTGGAGGACATCTCGTTCACCATCGAGCCGGGGGAAATCGTCGGCTTCCTCGGCCCCAACGGCGCCGGCAAGACCACCACCCTCAAGATCCTGGCCGGCCTCCTCCACCCGACCGCTGGCGAGGTGCGGGTCCTGGGGTTCATCCCCCAACGCCGGGAGCGCGCCTTCCTGCGGCAGATCACCCTGGTGATGGGCCAAAAGCAGCAGCTGCTGTGGGATCTCCCTGCCATCGAGACCTTCCTCCTGAACCAGGCGGTCTATGGGATCCCAGAGGCGGAGTTCCGACAGACGCTAGGGGAGCTGGTGGATCTATTGGAGCTCGACGGGCTGCTCACCAAGCAGGTGCGCAAGCTGAGCCTGGGCGAACGGATGAAATGCGAGCTGGCGGCGGCCCTCCTCCATCGCCCCCGGGTGCTGTTCCTGGACGAGCCCACCATCGGGCTGGACGTGACCATGCAGGCACGTATCCGGGAGTTCATCGGGGAATACAACCGCCGGACCAGGGCGACGGTGCTGCTCACCAGCCACTATATGGCGGACGTGGCCGCCCTCTGCCGCCGGGTGCTGGTCATCCACCGGGGCCATCTGCTCTATGACGGGGATTTGGAAGCGCTGGCGGAGCGGGTGACGCCCTATCGGGTCGTGCGGGTCACCATGGCCCAGCCGCTCCCGGCCAGCGCCCTCGCCCCCTTCGGAGAGGTGCTGAGCCTGAACTCCCACCGTGCCGAGCTGCGGGTCCCCCGCGCCCGGACGGCGGAGATCGCCGCCGCGTTGCTGACCGCCCTCCCGGTGACCGACCTGGCCATCGAGGAGCCGCCGGTGGAGGAGGTGATCCGCCGCGTGTTCGCTGAAGCGGCCCAACCGGACCCCGAGCAAGGCCTCCGAGGGGAGGACGAGGTCGAGCACGACATCCCACATGGGTGAGATGATGGAGCGCCCGATGCATCCCTCCCCATTCTCGGAGTGGGCGGCGGCCCTGGGGGCGACCCTGCGGGCCTACCCGACGCTGTTGCGGGTCTACTGGGCCCGGACCCTGGAATACCGCGTGCAGATCATGATCTGGATCCTCGCGGGCGCCGTGCCCCTGGTGATGCTCGCCGTCTGGCTCTCCCTGGCCCGGGAGGGCCCCATCGGGTCCTTCGACGCCGGGACGTTCGTGGGGTATTATCTGGCTGCCATCTTCCTGCGCCGCATGACTGGGGTGTGGATCATCTGGGACCTCAACCAGGATATCCGGACCGGCGGGCTGAGCGCCCGACTGCTGCGGCCGCTCCATCCCCTCCATTACGACCTGGCCCGCACCCTGGCCTCCCGCCCGCTTCAGGCACTGCTGGTCGGCCCCCCGATCGCCCTGGCCCTCTACCTGTATCCGGGCCCTCAGCTAGACCTCGCGCCGATCAACATCGCCCGCGTGGCCGCGGCGACCTTCCTCGCCCTACTGTTGGAGTTCTTCTTCCAGTACGCCATCGGCCTCACCGCCTTCTGGACGTCCCAGGCGATCGCCTTCTACGAGGTCTGGTTCTTCCTCAAGAGCCTGGGGTCCGGCTACGTGATCCCGCTGGCCCTGATGCCCGAGGGGATCCAGGCGGCGTTGCGCTGGACCCCGTTCCCGTTCATGCTCTCGTTCCCGCTGGAGATGCTGCTGGGGCGGCTCCCGCCGGACCGCATCGCCCAGGGTTTTGTCGCCCAGGGCCTGTGGCTGGCCCTCACGGTAGTCGCCGTCGCCGGGCTCTGGCGGTTGGGGATCCGGCAGTATGAGGCGTTCGGGGCGTAATCCTGACCCTCCCCGGACTCATGCGGGCTTCGCCTTCGAGGAGGTGGGATGGGGGCATCGCAGACCTTCCCCGTGGGGAAGCTTCCCCTCGACCTGATGCGGCGGCTGCTGGATTTCCCGATCTCCGATCCACGGGTGCGGCTCGGGCCGGGGATCGGCCTGGACGCGGCGGTGGTGGAGATGGGAGACCGCTGCCTGGTGGTCAAGGCGGATCCCATCACCTTCGCCACCGAGGCCATCGGCTGGTATGCCGTTCAGGTCAATGCCAACGACATCGCCACCACCGGCGCCCTCCCCCGCTGGATGATGGCCATCCTCCTCCTCCCGGAAGGGCATACAGACGCCGATCTAGTGGAAGAAATCTTCCGCCAGATCCGCTCCGCCTGCGAGGCCCTGGGGATCACCCTGATCGGCGGCCACAGCGAGGTGACCTACGGGCTGGACCGACCGATCGTGGCCGGGTTCATGCTCGGGGAGGTGGCCCCGGACCGGTTGGTCACCCCGCGCGGCGCCCGCGTCGGCGACCGGGTGATCCTGAGCAAGCCCATCGCCATCGAGGGAACCTCGGTGATCGCGCGGGAGAAACGGGCGGAGCTAGAGCCCGTCTTCGGAGAGGCATTCCTCCAGCGGTGCGCGGATTTCCTCTACAACCCCGGGATCGGTGTCCTGGAGGATGCGCAGATCGCCCTGAGGGCCGGCCGGGTGCACGCGATGCACGATCCGACCGAGGGCGGGCTGGCCACGGGCCTGTGGGAGCTGGCCCAGGCGGCGGGCCTGGGGATCCGGGTGGACGGCGACGCCGTGCCGATCTATCCGGAGACCCTCATGCTGTGCCGGCACTACGGGTTAGATCCGTGGGGATTGCTGGCCTCCGGCTCGCTGCTCATCGCGGCCCCGCCGGAAGCGGCGCCGGCGATCCGGGACGCCCTGATCGCGGCCGGGCGCCCGGCGGCGATCATCGGCGAGCTTCGGCCGCCAGAGGAAGGCCACTGGACGGAGCGCTCCGGCCGCCGCGAGCCACTCCATCCCTTCCCCCGGGATGAGCTCGCCCGGCTGTTCGAATGAACTCCCTCCAGACGAACAGCGTTCACCGGCCCCGTCGGCCCCCTGTTGGCCCCCCGTTGAGCAATTATCTTGGAACGTTTTCCCCATTTACTTCGTTGTATAATCGAAGAAGACACCTATTCCACGGTGCCCGGAAAGACGATCGAAATCAATCGCAATATTTATAACGTAAATGTAAATTCGTAAAAAAACAGAGCACATTATTAGTGGATGCGGATCGTATAATATTTTTCTACCTCAATAGTTTGATCAATCAAATTTATTTATCGCATGGGTCACTTGCTTTATTTCAGGCATCAAGCGGGTTCCGGAACCTCCGGCTGTGGAGGGTCAGACGGTGGAGCTCGGTTCCCGCGGCTCTGATCCTCGGCGATGGAGGCCACGATGCTGGACTTGATCCTTCTGTTGATGGGAAGCTTCTTCCCCGCCGCTCTCCCCTGTGCCTCGCCGGATGGGGATTCCACCCCATGTGTTCGGACCAGCCTCCCTCGCCCATCGGCGAGGGGAAGCCGCGCGCCTTCGGGGGATGCCCCGTTGAGGGGCGCCCGGCCGACCGCCCAGGCGCAGCCGCTGGTTCCCTACGTGTACGCCGCCGTGAAAGCGCCTGCGCCGACCTATCGCTCGCCGGAGGATGCGCTGAACGGCAGCGCTCCGCGGCGGGTCTTCCCCAGCGGCTATGTGTGGGTCAGCGTGCACGAACGGGTGGAGGCTGGCGGCCGGGTGTTTTACCGCATCAACCGGGATGAATATATCGAGGCCTCTTATCTCGCTTTCGGCGCCCCCTCCGCTTTCCACGGCGTGGCCCTCGCCACCCCGCCCGATCGCCCCTTCGGCTGGATCGTGCAGTCCACCCGGCCCTCGGAGGAGCCGGGCAAGGCCCCCAACCCGCAGGCGCCCATCCTGGCCCGCTACACCATGGTCAGGGCGGAGGAGACCCGCTTCGTTGGGGGTGAGAAGTGGTATCGGGTGGGGCCCAACCAGTGGGTCAAGGAGCAGACGGTGGGGCTGGTGTTCCCCAACCGCCCGCCCGCCGGGATCCCCCCTGGCGCGAAGTGGATCGAGGTGAATCTCTACGAGCAGACCCTGGCGGCCTACGAGGGGGATCGCATGGTCTACGCCACGTTGATATCCTCCGGCCGGCCCCGTACCCCGACGGTCACCGGGCTGTTCCGCATCCAGGTGAAGGTTCGGACGACCTTGATGGATGGGAATATCTACGGTTATTACTATCTGGAAGATGTGCCGTGGACGATGTTCTTCTATCAGGGCTATGCGCTTCACGGCACCTACTGGCATGACCGCTTCGGCTTCCCCCACAGCCGGGGCTGCGTGAACCTGGCGCCCATCGATGCCCGCTGGCTGTTCGAATGGGCAGAGCCTCTCGGGCATGCGCCCCTCGTGCCAGCTACGCCGGACAACCCCGGCACGTGGGTCTGGGTGCATGGATGAACTGGGGGAGATCCCCGCCGGTTCTCCGATGGGCAGGTTTCCGGTAAACTGGGAGAGGCGTGAGCGGAGCCGGTCCGCGCCTTCCGGGCTTCACCCGCCCTCCAGCGGCCTGGGGAGAGGAATGGCATGGTTTCCCTGGAACTGGTTTACTTCTTCGCCGGCGGGGCGCTGATCGTCGGCCTCCTCTTTGGGGTCGCGATCGGGCTCGCGCTGGGAGGAGAGAGAGGATCGGAGAGGGCCAGCGCGCCGCCGCCCCCCAAGGCGGAAACCGGGGTCGCGCTGGTGAGAAGCCCCGATGGCACCTGGTGGATCGAGGTCGGCAAGCAGCGCTATCGCCACCTCCGGGATATCCACGACCACCAGGCCGCCATGCTGGTCCTGGAGGCCCTGCAGGCCACCCGGGCGATGACCGAGGGCTCGACGGAGCTTCCTTTCCCCACCCTCAGGAGCGCCGCCGCGGTGCCTCCCCTGGCCGAGCAGCTGGACGCGATCCTCCAGGATCTCCTCCGCAACCGCCCCGAGCTGCCCTACCGTGCGGTCCGCTTCGAAACCCTCCCGGATGGTACCCTGGGGATCACAGTGGGCGGGCAACGCTACCGCCGGCCGGAGGAGGTGCCGGACCCGAACCTCCGCGCCGTTCTCGAGGAAGCCATCCAGCGATGGTCCGGGGGAAGGCCCAGCCGGTGAAGGTCGCCCCCCCTGAAGGCGCTTCGTGGCGGGAGCGGGCGCGCCGCCTCAGGGAGCCCACCAGCGGTAATCCAGATCGGGGAACACCCGATCCAGCTCCCAGTATTCCTCCGCCAGGTCCTCGTCCGGACGCCCCGCTTCCACCGAGCGGCAGAGGGCTTCGAAGCGATCCAGGTGCGCCATGAAGCGCTCGATGGCGTAGGCCCGCGCCTGTCCGGTGGTCACCAGGAAGGGCCAGTCGCTGGATTGCAACAGGAGGAGCTCCCGGGCCGCCTGGTTCAGGACCTTGCGGGTGGCGTCGTCCGCCTCGAGGTGCTGGGCGGCCAGCCGCTCCATGCGGGCCTCCGCCGCGTGGATCGGCTCCCACATCCAGTGGGTCTCTGGGTTGTCCCACGTCCAGTGCCCGCCTCCCAAGCCCCAGCTGGACTCCGGAAGCCACAGCACCTCGGTCGGCGGATGGGCCTCCAGGAACCCGCGGGCGGTGGTCAGCTCGACCTCATCGCTCTCCG
>JBEPYX010000061.1:0-7736 GCA_041641155.1 Thermoflexus sp. | reverse complement strand
TCATCGTCAGTGTGAGCCCACGTTTCGGCCCCGAGTTCTTCGCCGCTAAGGACGAGACCTGGCTGATCGCCCGCCACGGCATCGGGGTGGACAACATCCATCTGCCCTCGGCGACCGCCCATGGGGCGTTGGTCACGCGGGTGGCCTCGTGGATGGAGCGGGACGCGGTGGCGGAGATGACCGTGGCGTTGCTGCTCGCCCTCCTCCGGCGCGTCCCGGAGGCGGCGGCGGCGGTGCGGGAGGGGCGCTGGGCGGAGCGGGCGGCCTTCGTCGGGGGGGAGCTGCGGGGCAAGACGGTGGGGCTGATCGGGTTCGGCAGCATCGGGAGCCGGGTGGGGGAGATCCTCTCCCGTGGCTTCCGCGCCCGCGTCCTGGCCTTCGACCCGGGCGTGCCCCCCGAGACCATTCGGGAGGCGGGGGCGGAGCCGGTGGATCTGGAGACGCTGCTCCGCGAATCCGACATCCTCTCCCTGCACGCTGCCCTCACCGAGGAGAACTTCCACATGCTCTCCCACGAGGCCTTTGCGAAGATGAAGCCTGGGGTGATCTTGGTGAACACCGCTCGGGGGGAGCTGATCGACGGGGCAGCGCTCCTCGCTGCCCTCGCGTCCGGCCGCGTGGCCGGGGCCGCCCTGGACGTGGTCGAGGGGGAGCCCATCGGCCCCGATCACCCGCTCTTGCGCTTCCCCAACGTGCTGATCGTGCCCCACATCGCAGCGTATACCCACGAGACGCTCCGTCGGATGGGCGAGAAGGTGATCGCCGATGTGGAGCGGGTGCTGCGCGGGGAGGTCCCGGAGGAGGTGGTCAACCCCGAGGTCCTGCCGCACGCCCGCGCGTGGAGGCGGGGCGCCCCGCCCGGTTGAGAGGAGGGGTCCGTGCGCATCCTGGCGGTGGACATCGGCACCACCCACCTGAAAGCCGGGCTCCTGGATCTGGAGGGGCGGCTGCGCCGGGTGGTGGCCCGGGAGCTTCCCCTGATCCAGGATGCGTCCGGCCGGGCGGAGCACGATCCGGAGGCCCTGTGGGATCGCCTGGTGGAAGCGGCGCGGGAGGCGACCCAGGAGGAGGCCGGGGCGGTCCGCTGGCTCGTCCTCTCGGCCTATCAGCTCAGCCTGCTGCCGGTGGACGGGGCGGGGCGGCCGCTGATGGGGCTGATGACGCTCCTCGACACGCGGCCGCGGGAGACGTTCCCCGGGTTGCTCGCCCGCATGGATGCGGAGGCGATCTACCGGCGCACCGGATGCCCGCCGCTGTTCCAGTATCCGCTGGCCAAGCTGGAGTGGCTCCGGGTCCGGCGGCCGGAGATCTTCCGGCTTGCCCGCTGGTTTCTGGGGGCGAAGGATTACCTTCTCCTCCGGCTGGTGGGGAAACCCCTGACGGAGCCTTCGCTGGCCACCGCCACCCAGATGATGGACGTGCGCACGCTCCGCTGGGATCCGGAGCTTTTGGCGCTGGTGGAGCTGACGGAGGATCGCCTGCCGGAGGTGGTTCCCCCCGAGGCCCGCCTGGGGCCGCTTCGCCCCGAGGCGGCGGCGGCCCTTGGCCTCCGACCGGAGGTGGAGGCGATCGCGGGGGTATATGATGGGGGGGCGGTGGGCATCGGCCTGGGGGCGGCGGCCCCGGGCGTGGGGGCAGTGAACCTGGGGACCACGGCGATGATCCGCCTGATCGCCGATCGCCCGTTGCTGGACGCCTCTCCGCGGATGCGCCTGCAGACGTATTATCTGGCGGAAGGGCGCTGGTTCCCCGGCGGGGCGATCAACAACGCCGGAAGCGTCCTGCGCTGGATGCGGGATGCGCTGTTGGGGATGGGGTATGCGGAGCAGGATGCCTTAGCCGAGGCGGTGGGGCGCCCCACGGGGCTGCTTTTCCTCCCCTTCCTCACCGGGGAGCGCTATCCGGGGATCAGCCACCTGGCGTCGGGCGTAGTCTTCGGCTTGCGGGCCCATCACGGACGCGGCCATCTGATCCGGGCCGCGATGGAGGGGGTGGCCTTCGCCATGCGGTTGATCCTGGAGGCGATGCGGGAGAACGGTTTGTCTCCCCAACGCCTTCGGGTGGGGGGCGGGGGCGCCCGCTCAGCCCTCTGGATGCGAATCCTGGCCTCCGTGCTCCACATACCGGTGGAGGTCCCGGAGTGCCCGGAGCCGGCCCTGGCGGGGAGCGCGGCGCTGGCCCGGGTCGCCATCGGCGCCGCCCCCGATCTGTCGGCGGCGATCGGGGAGGCGCCCGTTCGGGTCTACGAGCCGGTGGCGGATTGGGTTCCGGTCTATGCGCGGCAGTTCGAGGGCTTCCAGACCCTGCTGGCCGATCTGACGGCCGCGTTTCAGCGTCACGAGGAGGTTTTCGGGGCGCAATGATGCATCATCCGCCGGGGAGCGGCGGCCTGGGTTGGGATGCGGTTTGTCACGAAGGGCGGAACCGAGCTCCCCGGGGAGGGGCTCGGCGCAGGGTGCCGTTTAAGGGTGCTGTTTAACTGCTCGCTGCGGAGCGGGAACCATGGGCAACGGAGGTGAGATCGGGATCGTCGGCCTGGCCGTCATGGGCCAGAATCTGGCGCTGAATTTCGCGCGCAAGGGGTTCCGCGTGGTGGTCTACAACCGGACCCCAGAGCGGACCGAGGCGTTCCTGCGGGATCGCGTGCGGGGCGAGCCGATCCGCCCCGCATATACCCTGGAGGAATTCGTGGGCAGTCTGGAGCGCCCCCGCCGGATCCTGTTGATGGTCCAGGCCGGGCCGGCGGTGGATCAGGTGATCGAGGGGCTGCTCCCCCTCCTGGAGCCGGGGGATCTGGTGATGGATGGGGGCAATTCCCATTACGCCGACACCGAGCGGCGGATGCAGGCGTTGGCCGAGCGCGGGATCCGGTTCCTGGGGGTGGGGATCAGCGGGGGGGAGAAGGGGGCATTGCTCGGCCCTTCGATCATGCCCGGGGGGACGCCGGAGGCTTACGCGATGGTCGAGGGGATGCTCACCCGCATCGCGGCCCAGAGCGAGGAGGGCCCGTGCTGCGGGTATATGGGCCGGGGCGGGGCGGGCCATTACGTAAAGATGGTGCATAACGCCATCGAATACGCCTTCATGCAGGGGATCGCCGAGGCCTATGACTTCATGAAGACTGTCCTGGGGATGTCCCCGGAGGCCATCGCAGAGGTCTTCGAGCGCTGGAACGAGGGGACGTTGAACGCCTTTCTGACGGAGCTGGCCGCCCGGGTGCTGCGCTACCGGGACCCAGAGACGGGGGATCCGCTGGTGGAGCGGATCCTCGATCAGGCGGAACAGAAGGGGACAGGGCGGTGGGCGGCTCAGAGCGCACTGGAGCTGGGCGTCCCGACCCCGACGCTTACCGCGGCGGTCATCACGCGGACGCTCTCTCATTTCAAGGCGGATCGAGAGCGGATCGGGGCGGAGTTCCCATGGCCCGATCGCCGTTGGCGGCCTTCCCCGGAGACGCTCCTTTCTGATCTGGAAGCCGCGCTGAACCTGGTCGTCCTGGCCTCGTTCTCTCAAGGGCTGTGGCTGCTCCATGAGGCCTCGCGCGTTCATGCTTACGGGACCGATCGGGCGGAGGTCCTGCGGGTCTGGCGGGCGGGGTGCATCATCCGTGCCCGCTGGCTAGGGTTCCTGCGGGAGGTCGTCCGGGAGGATCCGGAGGATCCCCATCTCCTGTTCCACCCTCGCTTCCGCGCCGAGCTCCAGGGCCGGCTGCCGGCGGCGGGGCGGATCCTAAGCCAGGCGTTCGAGGGCGGGGTTCCGATGCCGGCACTGAGCACGGCCGTGGATTACGTGCTCTCCATGCGGCGCTCCCGCCTGCCCGCCAACCTGATCCAGGCCCAGCGGGACGCCTTTGGGGCCCACACGTATCGACGGGTGGACCGGCCCGGCGTGTTCCACACGGAGTGGGAGGAAGAGCCGAGGTGAAGGTGGCGTGCCGGATCCCATGGGAGGCGTCTACCCTTCTCATCCGGCGGATGGCCGTCCAGGCTGCGGTCGAAAAATGGGAGGGGCGCACCAGGAGGCGTGTCCCCCAAGAACCAGGGAGGGCGCGTCGGGGGACTGAAACGCGGGTTTAGAGGGCGCATCCAGCATGAACGCCCGTTGATCCTTATCCGGGGTGAAGGGCGATGAACCATCTGGAGCGGTTGTTCTCGTTGAAGGGGAAAGTGGCGTTGCTGACCGGCGGGGCGGGGGTGCTGGCCGGGGCCATCGCGAAGGGGTTGGGCTGGGCCGGGGCCCGCCTGGTGATCACCGATATCGGGCCATTGGAGGCCCGTCTTGCCGAGCTGCAGGCGGAGGGCTTGGAGGCCTGTGGCTACCGTATGAACGTGCTCGACCGGGCGGAGATCGAGGCGGTGGCGGAGCGGGTCCGGCGGGAGGTGGGCCCGGTGAGCATCCTGATCAACCTGGCCGGGGGGAACGTGCCCGAGGCCACCGTCGGGCCGGAGCGCTCCTTCTTCGATCTGCCTTTGGAGGCGCTGGAGAAGGTCGTCGCCCTCAACCTCTTCGGCGGGGCGATCCTCCCCAGCCAGGTCTTCGCCCGTCAGATGGTGGAGGTTGGGGAGGGGGTGATCCTCAACATCTCCTCGATGGCCGCCTTCCGCCCCCTGACCCGGGTGGTGGGCTATGCGGCGGCGAAGGCGGCGGTCAGCAACTTTACCCAATGGCTGGCCGTGCATCTGGCCCAGGAGTATTCCCCCAAGATCCGCGTCAACGCCATCGCCCCGGGGTTCTTCCTCACCCAACAGAACCGGTATCTCTTGCTGGATGAGGCGGGGAACCTGACGCCGCGCGGCCAGGCCATCCTCGCCCATACGCCGATGGGCCGGTTCGGGGATCCCGAGGATCTGATCGGCACGGTGATCTGGCTGGCTTCGCCCGCCAGCGCCTTCGTCACCGGGGTGGTGGTGCCGGTGGATGGGGGGTTCAACGCCTATGCGGGGGTTTGAGGATGGAATGGCCGCTGGCCTTCGTGCTTTCCTGGGAGCCGACACGCTTCGAGGCCACGGCGCCGATCGGAGATTTCGAGCGAACGCTGGAGCGGCTGCGGGCGCTGGGCTACGCCGGCGTGGAGCTGGCCGTGCGGGACCCGAAGGCCGTCCCTGCCCAGCAGCTGCGGGCGCTTTTCGAGCGTTACGGATTGCAGGTTCCGGCCATCGGCACGGGGCAGGCGTGGGTCGAGGAGGGGCTGTCGCTCACCCATCCTGATCCAGCGGTCCGGATGGCCGCCTGGGCCCGGCTGGAGGCCCATGTGGGGCTGGCGGCCGAATGGGGGGCGATGGTGATCATCGGGCTGATCCGCGGTCGCCGGATGGGCGGGGTGAGTCGGGCGCAGGCGCTGGATTGGCTGGTTGGGGCGCTGGAGCCGCTGGCCGGCCGGGCGGCCCCGCAGGGGGTGCGGCTGGTTCTGGAGCCGCTCAACCGCTACGAGACCGATCTGCTGAATACCGTGGAGGAGGTCATCGAAGTGGTGGAGCGCGTGGGGCATCCCGGCTTGGGGGTGTTGTTGGACACCTTCCACGCCAACATTGAGGAAGCGTCCTTCGAGGCGGCCATCCGACGGGCCGGCCCGCGGCTGTTCCATGTGCATATCGCGGATTCCAACCGCTGGGCGCCGGGCTGGGGGCATCTGGATTTCGGCCCGATCCTGGGGGCGCTCCGGGAGATCGGCTATCGGGGGTGGCTCTCCGCGGAGGTGCTGCCCCAGCCGTCGCGGGAGGAGGCGATGGATCAGGTTGCCCGCTGGGCGCGGCAGCCGTAGCTATTCATCGAAAATCACCACGCTTTCCTCGTAGACACGGACCTCGCGTGCAGCCAGCTTGCGGCGGAACCATTCGGCCAGCCACGCGTTCTTCTCCTCCAGCGGAAGGGGGGCCGCCAAGAGGTCCAGGGGGATGTTGATCCGCAGCGCCCGGTAGGGGATGATGTGGCGGGTGATGCCGGCGGGGAGCCGGGCGCCGTTGCGCGCCAGCTCGATGATCTCCGCCGGCTCATAGCGGGGGAACACCACCACGGCGATGACCTGCTCATAATATGGCAGGATCTGCTCTAGCTGATCGGTGGTCGTCCGGTAAAACCGGAAGCGGGATTTGTAGATGTCCACCAGGAGATTGAGGAGGGCCGTTCGGCGGTAGAGGTCCCCTTCCGCCCGGACGAGGTAGATCTCCCCCCGCGGGCAGGTGAGGTAAGCCAGGGCCTGGCGGCGGGCGAGCTCGGCCCGGGCGTGCAGGCGTTCGGAGGGCTCCAGGCGGATCCCCTCGATCCCCCGGACGGCGTCGAAGAACGCCTCCGGGCGTTCCCCGCTGATCACATGGGTCCACGCTTCGACCACCAAGCGGGGATCCTCGTAATTCACCACCTGGACCACCAGGTGGGGGAGTCCCAGGCGCCGGGCAGCCTCCACGCGGTTGGCGCCGTCCAGCACCACGTAGCGCGGTTCATCGGCGATCGGGGCCACCACCGGCGGGTTCTTCAGGACCCCCTCCGCCCGGAGGCGTTGCATCAGGGGCTCCGTCCGCACCTGATCCGCTTGCTCGTGAGGGATCAGGTCGTCCACCGGGACGAAGCGCAGGACCGGCATCCGTTCCGTGGCGTGGAACGCTCCCATCGCCTTCCGCATCCGTAGGGGAGCTCGGCGGGCCGAAACGCGCCGTCGTCCGTTCCCCTAATTGGCAGAGGGCGACTCCAAGGGGGGAACAGGCCGGCCTCGCGCCCGGGCCTCCTCGAGGGCCCGCTTCAGGGCGTACGCCATGATCGTGAGTTCCTCCTCCGTGGAGTCCGCCTCAGGGGTGGCCGGAGCGGGCTGGGAGGGGACTGCTTTCCGCACCGGGGTCTCCGGCTCGACCTCTTTGATAGGGAGCAGGCCCCGCAGGCTCAGCCGGATCTGCTTCTTCTCTGGATCCACCAGGATGATGCGGGCTTCGATCTCCTGGCCCTCCTGGATCACCTCGGCGGGATCCTTCAGGTTGCGCACCCCGAACTCGCTGATATGGATCAGCGCGTCCCGCTCGGCCCCGATGTCCACGAAGGCCCCGAACTTCTCCACCCGCGTTACCTTGCCCCGGATCAGCTCGCCGACCTTCAGGTCCTCCCAGCGCACCGAGGGCGGCGGGATCATGGTCAGGCGCAGGCGGCGCTCCCGGCGGCTGGCGCTGACCACCCACACGTTGACCTCGTCCCCCACGCGGAAGGCCTCGGTTGGATCCACTCGGCCCTCCTTGCGGATCTGGGAGGCGGGGACGAACCCTTCCACCGGCGCGTCGATGTCCACGTGGATCCCGCTGGGCTCCACCCGGGTGACCCGCCCGGTGAAGGCGCGGCCGGGCTTCAGCTGGCCCCACCCGTAGGTCGCCGGACGGATCATCGTCAGGCTCAGCATGTTCTTCTTGCGGTTGACCTGCTTCACCCAGGCGGTGACGCGATCGCCGGGCTTGAGCACATCTGAGACGCGGAGGACCGGCTGGGGGCTCAACTGGGAGATATGGATGAAGCCAGGGATCTCTGAACCGATGTCGACGAAAGCGCCCGCAGGGGTGACGGCGATGACCACGCCTTCAACTTGCATTTTCGGACGAAGGGACCGAAGGGGGACCTGCACAGGGCTCTCCGCTTCCTCCTGCTGGTCAACGATCGTGGGGCTGGTCTCCATGGCCGCTCGCTCCCTCCGGGTGTGGATGGCTCAACCCATCGGCACTGGGTCCGTGCCTCTTTTCACAATTTTACGCCAGGGATGACCG
>JBEPYX010000060.1:0-7785 GCA_041641155.1 Thermoflexus sp. | reverse complement strand
GTGATCCCCCACCCCATGGTCCGCAGGATCGTCCCCAGGGCCTCCAGGAGTGGAGACGCTGGGGGTGCCGGCCATTGCCGCCATTGGGCCAGCGCGACCGGGGCCCACGGGAGGAAAGCCAGCCCGATCCACGCCTGGAAGCCGAGCCAGCGGATCAGTCGATGGAACCGATGGGTCCGCCCCGCCTCGAGGAGCATCACGAACCCGTGGGCGGCGGGGACCGCGGGGAACACATAGTGGGTATACCATCCCGCGGCCCCGGTGAGGAGCAACCCCAGGGCGGCGCCCGGCCGGGGCCGTCGGCGCCAGGCGAGCCAGAAGGCCGAGTGGAGCGCCGCCCACAGCCCCAGGAGGGCATACATCCGAGCCTCCTGGGCGTAATAGACCGCCAGAGGATGGAAGGCCATGAGGAGCATGGCCAGCCCCGCCGTCGGAGGGGAGAAGAGCCGCGCGGTCAGGCTCCCGGTCGCGGCGATGAGGAGCACCCCGGCCAGGGCCGAGAACGCCCGCAGGGCGTAAGCGGAGCGCCCCACGACGGAGGTCCAGGCGTGGAGCGCCAGGTAATACAGCGGGGGATGGATGTCTTGGGCGGCACTCTCCAGGATATGGCGGACCGGACCCTCGCTCAGGCGGGCGGATGCCCCCTCGTCATACCAGAGGCTCTGGGCATCCAGGCGGTAGAGCCGCAGCCCCATCCCCAGCCACAGCGCCGCCAGCCCCAGCCATCGCGTGGCCCCCATGCGACAAGCCCGGTGGGCCTGCCCCATCCCACCCCCTCTCACTCGTTGAACAGCTGGCCGACGGAGCGGCCCTCATGGATGCGCCGGATCACCTCGGCCAGCATCGGGCCGACAGAGAGGACCGTCATATTCGGGAGGCGCTTGTGAGGCGGGATGGGGATGGTGTTCGTGCAGATGATCTCCTGCAGCGGCAGCGCCCGCAGGCGGTCCACCGCCGGGCCGGAGAGGACAGCATGGGTGAAGCAGAGGTAGATCTCCGCCGCCCCCTGCTCCTTCAGAGCGCGCACCGCACCGCTCACCGAGCCCGCCGTATCCACTTCATCGTCCACCAAGATCACCTTCTTTTCCACCACGTCCCCGATCACCGTCAGCGCCTCCGTCTGCGTCCCGGTCCGGCGCTTCTCCACAAAGGCGATGGGCAGGTTGAGCTTGGCCGCGTAGTTGCGCGCCTTCTTGGCGAAGCCGAGGTCGGCGGCCACCACCACCGCTTCCTCGGGGGTGAAGTTTTTCTCCAACAAATAATCGCTCAGGAGATGGAAGGCCGTCAGCTCATCGCCGGGGATGCTGAAGAACCCCTGGATCTGGCTGGCGTGTAGGTCAATCGTCACCCACCGGTCGGCCCCGGCCACGGCGATGAAGTCGGCCACCAGGCGGGCGGTGATCGGCACACGAGGCTGGTCTTTCTTGTCACTGCGGGCATAGGCGAGGTAGGGGATCACCGCGGTGATCCGGCCGGCGTTGGCCCGCTTGATGGTGTCCAGCAGGATGAAAAGCTCCATCAGGTTGTAATTCACCGGCGAGGCCGTGCTCTGGATCACGAAGACGTCCTGCCCGCGGACGCTGGCCAGCAGGCGGACAAAGATGTTCTCGTTGGGGAAGACGATGATCTCGCGGGGGAGGAGGGGCACCCCCAAGCAATCGGCGATCTCCTCGGCCAGTTGCGGATGGCCGGAACCCGCCACCAGGATCATGTCCCCATACCGCCATGACGGCCCGGGCATTCGCGGGTGACCTCCTGATCCCAAAAGGATGCCAGCTTATCCATCATAACCGGAATCTCCGGAAGATCAAGGAGCGGCGTTCCGGATCCCAATCGCCCCCACGCCAGCCGGGTGCGCGCCAGGCTTCCCCCGCTCGCCGATACCACCCCGATCCCCTACGGGGATGAGGAGGCGATAGGACCCTCAGAGCCCAAACGGCTCCATCCTTTGTGGGAAGCTTTCCTCTGCGCTCCGCAGCCGGATTCTTCCGAGAATTAAAATCCTCCCCGCTCAATTCGCACGCAGTTGTTTGGATTCGGCCAAGTATTACACCCTCTGTAAGTTCGAGGAATCGGAAGGATTTTCTGAGGATGGTGGGGGTTTCCCTCAACGTCGGATTCTTCAACATTCAGGAGACGCAGCGCCGACGAAACCAGGAATATCAAACCTAAACGAAGGAAGAAGCACAATCGCCGATCCAGGCAGAGATGGCATGGTTTCATTTGACCTAATTTGAGATTTGTGATATAGTTTTAGGTGATGATTTGAGCCTCTACCTGTGCCCGGCGGTAGAGCTTCCCGTCTGATCCCGTCTAATTTCCGAATAGGAGGTCGGAACCATGAAAGAGATCTTAGAGAGTCGGATCAACCTGCTTCGTTCCCAGTTGGCAGACATTGAGCAGCGACGGGAATATCTTCAGGCCCAGCTGCGGTTGCTGGAGGATATCGCGGAGCTGATCGAGAAATATCCCGCTCTGGGGGAGGGGATCATCGGCTTGTTCCGCCAGACCACTATGCCCCGCCGCCGCCGGACCCGGGAGCTCGTGTCTGGCATCATGGAGGTGCTGCAGGCCGCCCCTCAGGGGATGGAGCTGGAGGAGATCCGGCGGGCGCTCGTGGAGCGGGGAATTCAAGTCCCTGGGAAGGACCCGCAGGTGCAACGGGCCCGGTTGACGCTGATCTTCCGCAAAAACCAGGACTTGTTCCAACGGGTTCGGCGGGGGGTCTATCGGTTGAAGGTGTAAGATCTCGGCGGGATCCCTCGCGGGGGGGCGAGGAGAGCAGCGGGAGCGCTTCCGCGCGCCCGCCTCGCCCCCCGCACTGAAGGAGAAGGTTGGGCTCCGGGGGGGCGTTCCAGGGGCACCTCCGGAACCCATCCCCAGAGCAGAACCCCATTCATCTCCCCACGCCATGGTTCCGGATCGGATCCTCCGGCATCCGCCCGATCTCCCGCAGCGCCCCCCACACCAGCCGGCGCTCCACGCCTTCCAGCGAGAGCTCCGAGAGATCCATGGCCTGGAGCAGCCGCTCGCCGGTGGTCAGGAGGAAGGTTAGCCGATGCCCGCGACGGCTGGTCACCGGGCGGGGGAGCAGCTGCAGCGGGCCCAGCTGCAACAGGTAATAGGGCTCCTCGGCCCGTGGATGCGCTGGCTCCTCGGGCAGCAGATCGCGACGCCGGACCAGCTCATGGCCTCGGACGCGAGCATAGTAGCGAATGGACCAACGCTCGGGCCCGAAGGCGGCTGTATGGTAGAAGGCAAGGAAATCCACCAGCGGAGCCAGCGGCGGGGCGTAACGGAGCGGGATCCGATAGGAGCACGTCTCTTGGATCCATTGCCAATCCCGTCGGTTGCGCACGATCGCGACCAGCACCATGGCTTCGGGGAACAGCTCCACCGGACCCTCCTAGGAGGAGATTCGCCCTGGCCCGCTTCCGCGACGAAACCATCTCCTCCAGGACTCCCTGATAGGGCCGCGGAGGCCGATGGACCATCGGGGGAGACGGCCGCTGCCTTCATAAAAATGATAGCCGCTGGAGGCGAGGTCACCCGTGAAGGGGGGCAATATGGGATCCGGGATATCCGGACGCCCCGGCCTGGGACGCCGACGGTCGCGTGCTCGACCCCGAAGCCCGGAAGGGAGAATCCCTGGACCGTGGCCCGGCAGGGAAGGCCGAACCCGCTACTCCTCCTCGAAGGCCATCCCCAGGGCCGCGGGCGGGGAGACCTGGAGGGCACGGAGGAGGCGGATGACGAGGCGGCGCCCGGACTCCGGCAGGCGCGAGAGCACCGTCTGGACCCATTCCGTGTTGCCCAGGTTGGTGAGCAGCAGCGCGAAGATCATCAGCGGGAACGGCGCCACGTTGAGGACCTGCGAGGGGATCCCCGGCAGCTGGGGCTGGAGCACGAGGCTGAGCCACTGCAACAGGGCGAACAGCAAGGCCCCCAGCGCCCCGCGCACGGGATGCCATCCCCCAAAGATCGTGATCGCCAGCACGATCCATCCGATCCCATCAATGCCGGAGATCGGCCCTTGCCAGCCGCCCTTGAGGTCAAGGGTGTAAGCGGCCCCGGCGAAGCCCACCAGCGCCCCGCCCAGCACGGCGTAGACGTATCGGACCCGCGTGACGGGGACCCCTCGGGCGAAGGCCGCGGGGGGACGCTCCCCGACGCACCGGAGCGCCAGGCCGGGCCGGGTTTGAAAGATCCAGAGCCAGGCCAGCACCACGGTGACCAGGGCCACATACACCACGGGGCTTTGCTGGAAGAGCAACGGCCCCACGAGGGGGAGATCCTTCAGGAAGGGGATGGGGATCGTTCCGACCCGCGGGCCCGGCACGCCCATGAAGGGATTCCCCAGGAAATACGCCAGGTCCCGGCCCAGGAGCGCCAGCACCAGCCCCACCGCGACCTGGGATTGGCGCAGGGTTAGGCTGGCGAAGGCGACGATCAGGGCCATCAGCGCCCCAATGGCGACGCCCGCGAGGAACCCCAGCTCCAGGCTCCCGGTTCGCACCGCGACCGCGAAGCCGGCCATCGCGGCCAACAACATCGCCCCATTCACCGAGAGGTTGACCACCCCGGCGCGCTCCGAGAACGTCTCGCCGACCACCGCGATGAGGAGCGGTGCGGCGGCGGCCAGAACCCCACCCAGGCCGAAGACCCACTCAGGCGTCATCATCCGACTCCGCCGTCCATTTGGGTTGCCATCGGGCTCGTGCCCCCTGCATCAGCAACACAAACAACACCAGCGCTCCCTGCATCACCCCGGAGAGGGTGGAATCGAGCTTCAGGGTGATCGGGAGCTGGATGCTCCCGATGTTAAGGGCGGCGAAGAAGAAGGCCACCGGCACCGACCATAACACCTGGTAGTTGGACAGCATCGCCACCAACAACCCCAGATAACCATAACCGCTGGAGATCGGCGGGATCAAACGATGGTAGACGGCCGTCACCTGCACAGCCCCGGCCAGCCCTGCCATCGCCCCGCAGCCCAGAAGGGCCAGGAACAGGTAGCGGGTCGTGGGCACGCCCAGCCGATGGGCAGCTCGCATGTTCCTCCCGATGGCCTTCAGTCGGAGGCCAAAATAGGTGTTGCGCAGGAGCACGTAAACCAAGACGATGCTCAGGAAGGCCAGCAATAAAGTCCATGGGCTCAGCCGAAGACCCGGGAATACCGGCATCCAGAGGCGCTCCGGGAACGGCTCCGTGCCGCTCATCGAGCCGATCCCTGGCCGCTTCCAGGGGCCGAAGATCAGCCACAGGATCAGAGTGGTGGCCACGAAGTTCAGCCCGAGGCCGCCGAAGATCTCATGCACGCCGCCGTAGATCTTCAGGAGACCCACCAACCCCGCCCAGGCGGCCCCTCCCACCATCCCAGCAGCTACGGCGAGGATCAGGATCAACGGGGCTGGGAGCCCGGTCTCCTGCAGCGCGCGCATCACCCCGGTCACCGCGATGGCCCCCAACACGATCTGACCCTCCACGCCGATATTCCATAGCCCGGCCGTGAAGGTGAGCAGCAACCCCGAGGTCACCAGCATCAGGGGCACCCAGGCCACCAGGATATCCGTGGCACGCTTCAGAGAGCCGAAAGCCCCCTCCAAGACCTGGCGATAAGCCTCGAGGGGAGGGGCGCCCGCCGTCACCAGCACCAAGGTGGTGAACAGCAGGGCCATCAGAACGGAAAGGCCTTGAAGGCCGAAGGCCACCCATCGAGCAGGACGTGCACGAGGGAGAAGGATCTCCTTCATCGGGCTCTGCCGCTCCTCTCACGAAAACCCCTGGATCTCTGACCCACGCAGAGGCTGGCCGAGAGTCTCGCCTAAGCGAGAAAGGCCGACGCCCGCCTCCGAAGGCCGCTCTGACGCCCATCCCGGAGGCCGATCACCATCCCCGCCCCGCGATCATTTGGCCCAACCGATCCAGCGTCAGCCCCTCCACCGCCATCGGCTCCGAGACGTGGCCGCTGAAGAACACCACGATCCGATGGCAATGCTGCAGGAGCTCCTGGAGATCGGAGGAGATGACCATCAAGGCTGCCCCCTCCCGCGCCCGCTCCCGCAGCCGTCCCCAGACCCACATGCTGGATTCCAGGTCCAGCCCACGGGTGGGATGCTCCAGCAGCAACAGGCGGGTTGACGACCGGATCAGCGCGAGAAGGGTCCGTTGCTGATTCCCCCCCGAGAGGTTCTCCACCATCGTTTCGGGCTTCCCCCGGATGTGAAAGTCCCGGATCCGCCGCTGGGCTTCCCCACGGGCTTGCTCCCAGTCGATCAAATATCGGCCGTTCGGATACACCAGCTGGAAGTGTTCGGTCAACGTCATCCCCGGGATCAACCCCTCCTCCAGGCGGTTGGCCGGGACGAAGAGAACGCCCTCCTCCAAGAAGGCACGATAAGGCTTTCCGGTGAGGTCCCGCCCACCGACCCGGATGGACCCCTCCCATGGTCGGATCAGGCCGGCGCAGGCGCGCATGAACAGTTGCTGCCCACTTCCCTCCATCCCCGCCAAACCAAGGATCTCTCCGGATCGCACCGTGAGGTTCACCTGGCTCAAACGGAGCCGGTAATCCCCCACCACCAGGTTAGTAACCTCCAGGACGGGCTCGCCCAGGGGGATGACCTCGCGCTCGGGGGGAGGGATGGAACGGCCAAACATCATCTCGATGAGCTGCTGGGGAGAATAGGGGGGCGTCGCCTCGCCCGCCATGCGGCCCTGGCGCAGGACCGTAACCCGATGGCAGAGTTCCTCAACCTCCTCCAACTTGTGGGTCACAAAGATAATCGCCTTCCCCTCCCCCGCCAGGCGCCGCAAGGTGTCGAAGAGCTGGACTTTCTGGGGGGCGCTGATGCCTGTCGTGGGCTCGTCCAGGATGAGCACTCGAACCCCTCGCCAGAGCAGGCGGAGCAGCTCCAGCTGCTGGCGCTCCCCCACCGTCAGTTGATCCACCGGCGCCTCCGGGTCCAGGTCGAACCCGAACTGGGCGCACAGCTCCTGCAAGGCTCGTCGCGCCGCCCGGCGGTTGAGCCAGAAGCCGCCCGGATGGCCCATCATGAAATTGTCCAAGACCGACATCGCCGGGAAGTCCATTGGGTCCTGATGCAACATCCCGATGCCATGGCGGAGGGCCTCCGCCGGCGAGGCGAAGCGGACAGGCTGCCCGTCGAGGAAGATCTCACCCCGGTCCGGCCGCAGGTAGCCCGACAGGATCTTCATCAGCGTGGTCTTGCCCGCGCCGTTCTCCCCGAGGAGGCCATGGATGGTGCCTGCCTCCACCGTCAGGCTGACGTCCTGGAGGGCGCGCACCGACCCGAAGGATTTATAGATATGACGCATTTCTACCTTCATCGTCCGGACCCGACTCGAAAGGATCACGCCTCAGTACGCCCAACGACCCGCAGGATCCAAATCCGGGGGTGGCCACCCCTAAAGAGGGCCGGCCCTTGCATTCTCAATGGGAGGAACCCTGCCCGAAAGGGAGGAGGGGCGGTCTGGCGACCGCCCCCTTCACCGAAGCCCATCCCGTGCATCCGGCCGAGGAGCATGACGCCTCTTTGAGAAGGATCGGCCTACTGGGTCGGGACGCTCTGGCCTTCCATCCCTTCGAGCAGCTGAGGGAGATACCAGATCTGCTGCGGGGTGGCTACCTTCCCCTCTTCGACATACAATGTGCCGTCCTGCAGGCGGATCGGCCCCTTCCACAGCTGGATCGAGCCATCGCCCAGGCCCTTGATGAACTCGTCCAGTTTGGCGGAAGCCTCAGGGCTCAATGCTTTCCCCTTC
>JBEPYX010000059.1:0-7796 GCA_041641155.1 Thermoflexus sp. | reverse complement strand
CCCTGCACTGCGAGCCGGTGACGCCCGAGTGCCCGATCCAGGTGGCCGGCGCCTCCTTCCCTGGCGTCCCCGGCGTGGTCATCGGCCATAACGACCGCATCGCCTGGGGCGTGACCAACCTGGGGCCGGACGTCCAGGATCTCTATATGGAGCGGGCGAACCCGGACAACCCCTTCGAGGTCGAGTTCCAGGGGCGCTGGGAGCCGGTGCGAGTGATCACCGAGGAGATCCGTGTGGCCGGCCAGGCCGAGCCCGTGCAGCTCACGGTGCGGATCACCCGCCACGGCCCGGTGATCAACGACGTGGTGGAAGCCCTGACCCGCACCCAGACTCTCTACGCCTTCCGCTGGACCGCCCTCGAGCCTTCGTCCATCGTGCGGGCGCTGTTGCGGTTGAACCGCGCCCGGAACTGGGAGGAATTCCACGAGGCGCTGAAGGATTGGGACGTGCCCGGCCAGAACTTCGTCTACGCCGACGTAGACGGCCACATCGGTTACCAGGCCACCGGCCGCGTCCCCATCCGAGCGAAGGGGGACGGCCTGGTGCCGGTTCCGGGATGGACCGGGGAGTATGAATGGGTCGGATATGTGCCCTATGAGGAGATGCCGAGGCGACTGGATCCCCCGGAGGGCTTCCTCGTGACCGCCAACAACGCCGTGGTCGGCCCCGACTACCCGCACTTCTTAGCCGCCGTCTGGGATTACGGCGACCGGGCACAACGGATCACGGACCTCCTTCGCGCGAAGGACCGCCTCTCCATCGAGGACATGGCGGCGATCCAGAACGACACCCTCTCCATGGCCGCCCAGGCCATCGTGCCGTATGTGTTGAACCTTTCGTTCGAGGATCCCCTCGCCCGCCAGGCGCAGGAGATCCTCCGGGCCTGGGACTTCCGGGCCACACCGGATCAGCCCGGACCCACGATCTTCGAGACCTTCCTGAAGCACCTGCTCCATGAAGCGTGGGTGGACGAGCTGGGGGAGGAGATCGTGCGGGATCTGCTCACCGGGGGCAGCCATAACCGCTACTGGGCGCGCTGGGCGCTGGCCCAGCCGGACCTCTCCTGGTGGGACGACTCGCGCACCCCCCAGCGGGAGACGCGGGACGACATTGTGCGGCGCGCCTTCCAGCAGGCGGTGGCGGAGCTGCAGGACCGCCTCGGCGGGGATCCCCGTGCTTGGACGTGGGGGAAGGTCCACACCGCCACCTTCACCCATGGGACCCTGGGGCAGTCCGGGATCCGGCCAGTCGAGGCGATCTTCAACCGGGGCCCCTACCCCGCGCCGGGGACCAGCGCGGCGGTGAACAACATCGGGTTCGATATGGGGAAGGGGTTCGCGGTCCGCAGCCTCCCCTCGCTCCGCTTCATCGCCTCGGCCGCGAACTGGTCCGACAGCCGCTTCATCCACACCACCGGCCAGTCCGGGCTTCCCGGCCACCCCCATTACGACGACTTCATCTCGCTCTGGCTGAGCGGAGGCTACCACCCGATGCCCTGGACCCGGGCGGAGGTGGAGCAGGAAGCGGCGGGGATCCTGATCCTTCAACCGCAGCCGTAACCGGGCATTCATCGATTCAGACGGATGGGGAATTCTCTATGCGCGTGCTGATCACGGGGGGAACGGGATTCCTCGGCCGGGCGCTGGCGCAGCGTCTGGCGGAGGCGGGGTATGAGGTCTTCGTCCTTTCCCGGCGGCCGGAACGGGCTGCGCTGCCCCCCGGCGTGCAGGTGGCCCGCTGGGATGGGCGCTCCGCGTCGGGATGGGGGCCGCTGGCCGACGGGGCCTTCGCCCTGATCAACTTGGCGGGCGAGAGCATCGGGCAGCGGTGGACGGAGGCGGCCAAGCGGCGCATCCGGGAGAGCCGCCTGAACGCCGGGCGCGCAGTGGTCGAGGCCATAGCCGCCGCCCGGACGAAGCCTCAGGTGCTTTTGCAGTCTTCCGCCGTTGGCTATTATGGCGCGCGGGGTGAGGAACGGCTCACCGAGGAGGATCCGCCCGGAGATGACTTCCTGGCCCGGCTGGCCGTGGACTGGGAAGCCAGCACCCAGCCGGTGGAGGCCATGGGGGTCCGCCGGGTGATCCTGCGCACCGGGCTGGTCCTGGAGCGGGACGGCGGCGCCCTGGCCCGCCTGCTGCTCCCCTTCCAGCTGTTCGTCGGGGGTCCCCTCGGCGACGGCCGGCAGGGATGGTCGTGGATCCACCGCGCGGATTGGGTCGAGGCGGTGCGCTTCCTGATGGAACGCCCAGACGCCCAGGGGCCTTACAACCTGACGGCCCCCCAGCCGGTGAGCAACGCCGAGTTCTCCCGGACCCTCGGCCGGGTCCTGGGAAGGCCCGCGTGGCTGCCGGTGCCCGCCTTCGCCCTGCGGTGGGTCTTTGGGGAAGGGGCGGATGTCCTGCTCACGGGCCAGTTCGTGCTCCCCCGACGGCTGCTGGAGGCGGGCTTCACCTTCCGGTATCCTGATCTGGAATCGGCGCTGCGCGCCATCCTGGGGCGCCCGCGCTGAGGCATCCGCAACGATCGCCGACCCACCCTCCGGCCGGGGGAACGCGAATCCGGGCCGCCGCGGTTCCTAATTATGGAGATCAATGGTTAAAATGAAACCAACCTGTGATCGTCAGGGCTTGGGGGAAGAGGGCCGCCATGCTCAAGCCGGGGATCTTGCTCCACGGCCGCTATCGGATCCTGCGCCCCATCGGGCGCGGGGGGATGGGGGCGGTCTATGAGGCGGAGGATACTTTGTTGGAGGGCCGTCGCTGCGCCATCAAGGAGATCCTTCTCACCTTCGAAGCCGATCCGGCCTACCGGGAGCAGGCCCGCCTCCAGTTCTACCGTGAGGCGAGCGTGCTGGCCCGGCTCGATCACCCGAACCTCCCCAAGGTCTCCGACTACTTCTCCGAGGAGGACCGCGATTACCTGGTGATGGACTTCGTCCCCGGGCGAGACCTGAAGGAGATCATCGACGAAGCCCGGGAGAGCGGCCGTTTCCTGGACGAGCGGACGGTCCTGAATTGGGCGGAGCAGCTCTGCGACGCTCTCGACTACCTGCACCGCCAGGATCCGCCGGTGGTCCATCGGGACATCAAGCCATCGAACATCAAGCTGACCCCTGACGGCCGGATCAAGCTGGTGGACTTCGGGCTGGTCAAGCTCCTGGCGCCGGACGAGAACCGGACCATTACGGTGCTGCAGGGGCGGGGCACGGCGGCCTACACCCCGCTGGAACAATATGGTGGCGACATCGGGCACACGGACGTCCGCTCGGACATCTACGCCCTGGGGGCGACGCTCTACCACCTGCTGACCAACACCCCGCCCCCCGACGCCCGGCAGCGGTTCCTCAAGCCGGACTGCCTGATCCCGCCCCGGGCGATCAACCCCCGCATCTCCCCGCGGGTGGAGCGGGCGATCCTCAGCGCGATGGCCTTGCACCCCGACGATCGCCCGCCCAGCATCGCGGCCTTCCGGGCGGAGCTGCTCGGGAGCGCCCCGAACAGCCGCCCGTTAGATGTGTGGGCGCCGCCGGAGGGCGCTTGGGAGATCCTGTGGCGCCGCCACCGGCGTCTGGCGCTCGCTGCCCTCGGGGCCTTCGGGATCGCGCTGGCCGCCACCCTGATCCGGGGGTGAGAAACGGCCGAAGACAGGTCCGCCGGGTGCTCCAGGCGACGGGTCTCCACTTCCCCTCTCGAACGACCTCCTCGAGGATTGACAGGCTTCACCGCCGGCACGTATAATCACTTGTGCAAGACCTCGAACCTGAAAGGGGGTGAGACCGTTGGCTCGGGTGATTATTGAGGAAGGGGAGTCCTTCGAGTCGGCCCTCAAGCGGTTCAACAAGCAGATCCAGGCCGATAAACTGCTCTCGGAACTGCGGCGCCGGCGCTATTACGAGCCGCCCAGCGTGATCCGCAAACGCAAGCGGGCGGCCAAGCTCCGCAAGAGCCGGCGGACGACGCTCAAGGCCCTGCGCGCAGCCGGTCTCTTGTAAGCCCGATGGCCCTCCATCGCCGAACGGAGCGCGAGAGGGCGATCTCCCGCCCTCTCGCGTTGTTCCCGCCCCCTTGCCGGTTGCCCTCAGGGGAGCATCTCGGTCTTCAACACAGCGTCCAGCACGATCATCGCCGCGAGGGCCAGCGGCACCGCCGTGCCCAGATGGTACAGCCAACCGTATTTCGCGGGCGGGATCGCGTAGAGCGCCAGGACACACAGCTCCAGCGCGACCCCGATGAGGAGTCCCCCCACGATCACCGCGATCCGTTTGGCCAGCATCCCTCGCTCCTCCTGTTCCCAGCGTGTTCCCGGACGATTGTATTGGCTCCATCGGGCCCCGTCAAAGCAGGCCGCCCTTATTCGGAGCCGATAGGAAAGAATTCCCCAGGATGATCCGCTCGCGAATGGAGAAGCACAGGCGTCCGAGCGACCTGGGGCTCCGCGATGGAAGCAAACCCCTGCGGGGGTTAAAACCAGCCCTGAAGGAGCGCCTTCAGGAACTGCCCGAAGAGCTCGACCAGCAGGATGGCAACCAGCGGGCTGAAATCTAAACCGCCCAGCGGGGGAAGGTGGTGCCGCAAGGGGGCCAGCAGCGGCTCCACCGCCGCCGCCAGGAGGCGCCGGGCCGGATGCCATGGATCGAGGCCGATCCAAGAGGTAAACACGTAGAACACGATGAGCAGGACGTAGAGGTTGACCAGGGCGTCCACCCACGCGATCAGCGTCCCTGCCATTGTGCGCTCCTTATCCCGTGGGCGGGCGCTCGCCGAAGAGCGCCCGCCCCAGGCGGATCATCGTCGCCCCCTCCTCAACCGCCACCTCGAAATCGTCGGTCATCCCCATCGAGAGATGGGGCCAGGAGGCCTGGGGGAAGCAAGCGGCCAGGGCCTCCCGCAGCGCCCGCAGCCGCCGGAACACCGGCCGCACCGCCTCCGGGTCCGGGGCGATGGGGGCCACCGTCATCAGCCCCAGCACCTGCAGGCCGGGCAAGGCCAGGATACGGGCGACCGCCTCGAAGAACGCCTCCCGTTGCCCGGCATCTTCCTCCCAGCGGTCCAGGGGGAAGCCATATTTGGTCGCCTCGCCCGAGACGTTGCACTCCAACAGGATCCGGACCGATCCCCCTTGCTCCGCGGCCAGGCGGCTGAGCTTCTCCGCCAGGGGCACGGAATCCACCGAGTGAATGACCTCGAACAGGGCGAGGGCCCGCCGGGCCTTCCGGCGCTGCAGATGGCCCACCAGATGCCAGTGGATCTCCGCCCCCGCCCCCAGCAGGGCCTGCACGCGGGGGATTTTCCCCTCGGCCTCCTCCACCCGGTTCTCCCCGAAGACCCGCAGCCCGCAGGCGTAGGCTTCGGCGATCCGCTCCGGCGGCACCGTCTTGGTCACCGCCACCACGGTGACCTCCGCGGGATCCCGGCCCGCCCGGCGGGCCGCGCGGGCGATCCGCTCCTGCACCCGTTCCCAGCGCTCCGCTATAGAGAGGTCCATCGGCCCCCGATGACGATCGCTCCTTCAGGGATCCGGCGGAAGGCCGCTCGCCCTCAGCCCTTGATCACCGCGATCGGCCGCAGCCGGGCCACCTTCTTGGCGATCCCCGCGTGGTGGACCACCTCCACCACCCGGCTGACGTCCTTGTACGCCTTGGGCGCCTCCTCCGCCAGGCCCGCCATGGAGCCCGCGCGGACCACGATGCCCTGGCTCTCGAGCTCGGCCTTCAGCCGCTCGCCCCGGATCTCCCGCTTGGCCTGGGCCCGGCTCATCACACGGCCCGCCCCATGGCAGGTGCTCCCGAAGGTTTGGGCCATCGAGCCCGGCGTCCCCAGCAACACATAGGAGGCCGTGCCCATGGAGCCGGGGATCAGGACGGGCTGCCCGATGTCGACGTATTTCCGCGGCAGCCCTGGGGAGCCCGGGCCCCAGGCGCGGGTGGCGCCCTTCCGGTGGACGCAGACGGTCATCCGCTGGCCGTCGATCTCATGGGTCTCGATCTTGCCCATATTGTGGGCGATGTCGTAGACCTGCCAGATGTCATGGGCGATCCCCTTCGGCTTCAGGACCTCCTCGAAGCTCTTCCGGATGTAGTGGGCCAGGATCTGGCGGTTGCAGAAGGCAAAGTTGGCGGCGCAGGCCATCGCCTGCAGGTAATCCTGCCCCTCGGGGCTGTCGATGGGAGCGCACATCAGCTCCTTGTCGGGCAGCTTGATGCCGTATTTGTGGATCACCCGCTCGAAGCGCTGGAGGTAATCAGTGCAGATCTGATGGCCGAAGCCCCGCGAGCCGCAATGGATCTGCACCGCCACCTGTCCTTCGAAGAGGCCCATGCGCTCCGCGCCGACGGGGTCGAAGATCTCGTCCACTACATCCACCTCGATGAAATGGTTCCCCGCCCCCAGCGTGCCCAGCTGGTCCTTCCCTCGCTCCTTGGCCTTGGGGGTGGCCTTGTCCGGATCCGCGTTCGGCATGCAGCCGAACTCCTCGGTGTGCTCCAGGTCCTCCGGCCGGGCGTAGCCATGGCGCAGCGCCCACCGCGCCCCCTCGGCGAGCACCTCGTCGAGCTGCTTCGCGGTGAGGGGCACGTGCCCCTCCGACCCCACGCCGCTGGGGCAGTTGTGATAGATCCGCGTCGCCAGCTCCGCTAGATGCGGCGCGATCTGCTCGTGGGTCAGGTTGGTGGCCAGCAAGCGGACGCCGCAGTTGATGTCGTAACCCACCGCGCCAGGGGAGATGATGCCCTCCGGCACCTTGCTGGCCATCACCCCTCCCACTGGCATTCCGTATCCTTGGTGCACATCCGGCATCACCACAACATAGCCCACTAAGCCCGGCAGGGAAGCCACATTCACCGCTTGGTGGATCGACAGATCCCCCAGGGCATCCTCCAGCAGCTCCTCATCCGCGTAGATGCGGACAGGGACGTTCATCCGCGGGTCGAACTCCTTCGGCAGCTCCCAGAGATACTCATTGATCCGTCGAAAGTCCTGTTTCCGAATCTCCCGAGCCATCGCTCCCCTCCTTACACATCGAAAACCAGCTCCACCCAGTAATGCCCATCTTCCTGATGGATGGACACGTTGTGGTAGGTCACCGCCTTAATATATTTTCGCACCTCCTTCGCCCGCTCTCCATGGGCGACCGCGCGCAGGCGCCCTAGGGAACCAGGATCCTCGGGATCGGGCGGGCGAAGCTCCTGGATCTCGAAGCGCTTGAAGGCCAGCTGCTCCCGCTCGGTGAGGTAGACCAGCTCGTTCAACCAGGCCACCAGCAGGCCCTCCACGCTGGCCGCCTCCACCTCGACCTCCCGCCGCTCTGACTCCCCTAGGGCATCCAGGTCAGTGAGCAGGCTATACATCCCCATCGCCGCATGCACGAACAGCTCCGGCAGGGTCCGCCCGTAGGCCCGGATGGCCCAGTCCGCGGTGTGCGGGATCTCCTCGAACGGCACATGGGGGATGGACATCGCTCCCTCCTCACGACCGCTCCGGCCAATCCGGGAGAACCCGGATCTCCGCTTCGCCTTCGAAGCGCCCGATCACCCAGGCAGGCTCGCCCGCTTCCGCCATGCGCTCGCAGAAGATCTGGGCCTCCGCGGGCGCGAAGGCCAGCAACAGCCCCCCCGAGGTCTGGGGGTCATACAGCATCGCCTCTGCGATCTCATCTAGGGAGGGATCCAGCCGCACATGGGGCCGGTAGAAGTCCCGGTTCCGCCAGAGCCCCCCGGCGAAGGCCTCCGCCTCCGCGCACCGCCGAGCCCCGCGCATCCACGGCAGCCGCTCCACCCCCAGGGTCAACCCCACCCCGGA
>JBEPYX010000058.1:0-7806 GCA_041641155.1 Thermoflexus sp. | reverse complement strand
GATCTTAGCGCTTCTGGACATCCTGCGCCAGCTGGCCGGGCCGCTTGGCGCCGAGATCCCAGAGGATAGAACCCGGAGTCCGGAAAACCCCAACACCCTCCTGCACCACCTGGCCCATTTGCCCTGCGGGAGGGGTCCGTATAAAATGGGAAGTAGCCCGGCCATGTGCGTGAGGTCGTGCTCAGCGGCTGGCGCCAACACCTGTGGAGAAGGGGGCCGGGCTCTGGCCCGGGGACGCGTTAGACGGCCTGCGCGCGGGGTTCGTCAAGGCGGCAACCGGCAGGAGGCCCCCACCTGAGCGAGAGGGTGCATCAGCCCGGCGGCCCACGGCATGGCGGGGTTTTTTGTTATTTGCTATGAGGTCAGCGGATATGAGGTCAGCGGACGGCCCCCTCACCCCCTCAGGGGGCCGCCTTTGAAGGCCCCCTCGTGTGGGCCTCCAGCCACTCCGCCAGCGCCCAGCGTCGCTCGGTGATCTCGTCCAGCTGCCGGGCGAGGGTGAGGGCCCGGACCCGCAGGCCGGTCTCCTCCTCCCCGATCCGGACGGCATCCACTGCCAGCGACCACCAGCCCAGGATCGCGCGGGCCAGCAGCCGGACGACTTCGTCGGACGGCTGCGGGGCACTGGCCTCCAGATGGCCCAACGCCGCCTCCGCCACGGCCTGGACGGAGGATCCCTCGGGGCCGGCGGCCCTCGCCCGCGCCCACACGTTGAAGAGATCCAGCCAGCCCACCAGGCCTTGCGGGGAGCGCACTGCTTGCAACGCATCCAGAAGGTTCATGGGAGAATCCTCTTCGCGTTCCGACGCCGCCGAACCCGCCCCTCGAATTCACCACGCCGGGGGAATTCCGCCGCCTTCACCCTGGCCCGGCGGAGCGCAAGGGGAGAGCCAGCCCCGCCCGTTCACGGCTTGGGGGACCCCGCTTGAGAGCCGGACGAGCCGGACTCCTCCTCTTCGTCCTCCCAGCTGATGATCCACACGCAGAGCCCAGCCAGCACGATGGTGGCGACCACCAGCGCCAGCAGCTGGGAGGGGGTCAGCCCCACATCGCGGGCGGACCAGAGCAGGATGGCCACCATCCCGATCGCCAGGGCGATCCACGCCGTGAGGCGAGGATGCCGCTCCGCGAACCCCTTGATGGTTGCCCACATCGTCGCCGCCTCCTGAAGCACATTAATAAGAGCAGGCTTCGGCGCGCCCCTCGAGGGAGCATCCCCTTAACGGCCACCCCGGGCCATCGGGGAAAAGCGCCCCGGGCGCGACGTTCCGCCGCGCAGCGCTCGCTAAATCGGGCGTGTAACGCGCTCGGCCCGGATCTGCTTGATCAGGGCCACGCGCCCGAAGGCGTCGAATTCATGAGCAGCCTCCCGCCAGGGATCCGAGAGGCTCTCCTCCGGCCACCGCGTATACCCCAGGCCGATGTAAAAGGCCAGGGCCTCGGAGGACATCTCCGGGGAGACATACACCACGCAGGCCTCGCACTCCAGGCGGCGCGCCTCCTCCTCGACGGCCTCGATCAGCTGCCGACCGACCGACGGTCGCAGCTCCAGGGGGTGGACGATGAAATCCAAGATGCGAGCCACCAGGTTCTCCACCCGCCAGCTGATCAACCCCACCGGCACCCGCTCCGGGCTGAGAGCCAGCAACATCCCCCGCTCCGCCATGCGGTCGAACACCTCATCGGGGGAAGGATCCAGCCGGCCGCGGGTAGCCCGACGGACCAGATCCTGGATCCCATCCACATCCGCAGGGCGGGCTCGACGGATGATCACGTTCATCACCCCTCCGGAGAATTCGGGTTCGCTCAGGGATCCACGCACCGCCGCCACGCGGCCTCCACCTGGCGACGCGTGGCCTCTAGGTCCCCGCCGTTGTCGATCACCACATCTGCCTGCCGGATCTTCTCCTCCTGCGGAGGCTGGGCACGGATCCGAACGCGCGCTTCCTCCTCCGTGAAACCCCGCTCCCGCATCAGGCGGCGGACCTGCTCCGCCTCCGGGCAGGTGACCACCCACAGCGCATCGCAGGCCCGGGCGAAGCCGGATTCGATGAGTTTGATCGCCTCGACGACGATGGCCGGCGCCCCAGAGCAGGCGAGGATCCGCCGCTGGATCTCCGCCAGAACCGCCGGATGGACGATGGCCTCCAGGTCCCGCAGGGCGGCTGGATCCCGGAAGACGATCTCCCCGAGGCGGCGGCGGTCGATCTCCCCCTCCGAGCCGAGGATCCCTGGCCCGAAGCGCTGGAGCACGGCGTCATAAGCCGGCGTCCCTTTCCGGATCACCTCGTGGGCGATCGCGTCGGCGTCGATGACGCAGGCCCCCTTCTCGGCCAGCATGCGGGCCACGGTGCTCTTGCCGCAGGCGATGTTGCCGGTGAGGCCGATCACAACCGGCCGTTTGTCCATCCGGAGCCCCACGCAGGATGAAGGTCGGTGGCGTTGCTACTATGATAGCGCAGATCCCCTCGGCCCTGCGACCGCCATCGCCCTACGGGAGGGGATACCGGTGTAAACTTAATCTGAATAAAGCATTCGCTCGCCCGAGGGGGATCCCATGTGGAAGGCCTACTACACCCCGACGTCCCTGGAGGAGGCGCTGGGCCTGCTGGCGGAGCACGGCCCCAAGGCGCGGATCATCGCCGGCGGCACCGATCTGATCCTGGAGCTGGAGCGCGGCCAGCGCCCCGGCGTGGAGGTCCTCATCGACATCACCCGCATCCCCGGCCTGGATACCATCGCCATCGGGGAGGACGGGCGTCTGCACCTCGGCCCCCTGGTCACCCACCACCAAGTGGTCGCTTCCCCCCTCTGCCGGGAGCGGGCCTTCCCCCTGGTCCGGGCCTGCTGGGAAGTGGGATCCCCTCAGATCCGGAACCGGGGCACGGTGGCCGGCAATCTAATCACCGCCTCCCCGGCGAATGATACGATCGTGCCCCTGTGGGCTATGAACGCCACCGTGACCCTCCAGAGCACGCGGGGCCGACGCACCCTCCCCTTCGAGGAGTTCTACCAGGGAGTCCGCCGGACAACGATGGCCCCCGATGAGATGCTGGTGGACATCGCCTTCGAGCCCCTCCAGCCCAATGAGCGGGGGACGTTCCTCAAGCTTGGGCTGCGCCGGTTCCAGGCGATCTCGGTGGTCAGCGTGGCCGCCGTGGTCGCCTTCGACGGGGATCGGGTGGCCCGCGCCCGCATCGCCCTGGGCGCGGTGGCGCCGACGATCGTGCGGGCGCAAGAGGCGGAGGCATTCCTGCAGGGGCAACGCCTGACGGAGGAAGCCATCGCCCGGGCGGGTGAGCTGGCCCAGAGGGCGGCCCGCCCCATTGACGACATCCGCGGGCCCGCCTGGTATCGCGCGGAGATGGTCCGCGTGCTCACCATACGGGCGCTGCGCCAGCTGCGCGACGGGGCCGAGCGCGCCGGCTTCCCCGAGCGGCCCGTGCTGTTGTGGAGGTCCCGCGAGGTGCGACCTCGCTCCTGGGTCCAGGTCCCAGCAGAGCTCGCCACCTGGAACGGCCGGGTCCGCCATCAGGAGGAGGGCCCGGAGCCGATCCTCACGACAGTGAACGGACGCCGCTACGTCGTGCACGGCGCGAGCGGCAAAACCCTTCTGCGCATGCTACGGGAGGATCTCCGTCTGGTGGGGACCAAGGAGGGATGCGCGGAAGGAGAGTGCGGGGCGTGCACTGTGATCCTCGACGGCATGGCCGTGATGTCATGCCTGGTGCCTGCGCCCCGGGCGCACGGCGCGGAGATCGTCACCGTAGAGGGGGTTTCCTCCGGCGATCGGCTGCACCCCCTGCAGGCGGCTTTCATCCGCCAGGGGGCGGTGCAGTGCGGCTACTGCACCCCCGGCTTCATTATGTCCGGGGTGGTGCTGCTGGAGGAGATCCCCCAGCCGACCCCGGATGAGATCCGCCAGGCTTTCGCGGGCAATCTCTGCCGATGCACAGGCTACTACAGCATCATCCGATCCGTTGAGGAGGCCGCCCGGCTCCTGGCGGAGTCCGCGGTTTGAGCCAGCGGGTGGGCCGCCGCGGTCAGCGCGTTCGGAGATGTGCCTTCAAAAATTCAATGGGCGCACGAGAAGACGCACCCGTCGAGGGTCAACGGACATTCAGCGGAGGAATCCTCCATGGCGATCGGGATCTCCATCCCGCGGATCGATGCCGAGGGCAAGGTCACAGGTCGGACCCCTTATCCCGGGGATCTGGATCTGCCCGGGCAGCTCTATCTCAAGGTGAAGTGGGCCGGCCGCGCCCCCGCCCGGATCCGCCGGATCGACACGAGCCGGGCGGAAGCGCTCCCTGGAGTCGTGGCGGTGTTCACCGCGAAGGATGTGCCGGTCAACGAATACGGGCTGATCTACTTCGATCAGCCCGTCATCTGCGGCCCCGGCAGCCATCCAGGCGCCGAGGTGGTCCGCTACGAAGGGGATGTGGTGGCCCTGGTGGCGGCGGAGAGCGAGCGGATCGCAGCGAAGGCCGTGGAGCTCATCGAAGTGGAATATGAGGACCTTCCCGGCGTCTACGACCCGGAGGAGGCCCTGCGCCCCGACGCGCCGCAGGTCCACCCCCATTACCCGGGGAACCTGCTCTGCCATTACCGGATCCGTCAGGGGGATGTGGAGGCCGCCTTCCGGGAGGCGGCGGTGATTGTGGAGGGCACCTACCGGACGCCCTTCCAGGAACACGCGTTCCTCCAACCCGAGGCGGGGCTGGCCTACATCGACGAAGAGGGGCGGATCACGGTGGTCACCGCCGGCCAGTGGACCCACGAGGACCGCCATCAGATCGCCCACGCCCTGGGGCTGCCGGAGGACCGCATCCGCGTGGTCTACGCGGCCATCGGCGGGGCCTTCGGGGGTCGGGAGGATATGTCGGTGCAGATCCTCCTGGCCCTGGCGGCGTGGAAGCTGGGCCGCCCGGTGAAGATCATCTGGAGCCGCGAGGAATCCATCATCGGCCACCACAAGCGGCATCCGGTGGTGGCTCGGGTGCGCTGGGCCGCGGATCGGGAGGGACGGCTGCTGGCGGTGGAGGCCGATGTGATCGCCGACGTGGGCGCCTACGCCTACACCTCCACCAAGGTGCTGGGCAACATCACGATGTGCATCTGCGGCCCCTATGTGGTCCCGAACGTACGGGCGGACATCCGGGGGGCGTTGACCAACCATCCGCCGACCGGGGCGATGCGGGGCTTCGGCGCCCCTCAGGCCCTCTTCATCGCCGAGACCCAGATGAACAGGCTCGCCGAGGCCCTGGGGATGGACCCGGTGGAGATCCGCCTGAAGAACATCTGGCGCGAGGGCTCCCGCATGCCCACCGGCGGGATCGTCCCCGAGGGGGTCAGCCTCGCAGAGGTCATCGAGGCGTGCGCCCGCGCCGCGGGCTGGCGCCAGACGGAGAGGGGCTGGACCCGGCCGGAGGCGCCGGCCTCCTCGGATCCCGCCAAGCGCTATGGGTGGGGGTTCGCCTGCGGCTTTAAGAACATCGCCTACAGCTTCGGCTTCCCCGAACACTGCTGGGCCCGTGTGGAGCTCCACGGGGACGCCCATATCGAGAAGGCGATCGTCTACCACGCGGGCGCCGAAGTGGGGCAAGGGGCGCACACGGCGATGGTACAGATGGCCGCCGAGGCCCTCGGGCTGCCGCCGGAGCGGATCGAGCTGCGGGCCTCAGACACGGCGTTCAGCGAGAGCGCGGGGAGCTCCTCTGCCTCCCGGATGACCTTCATGGCAGGCAACGCCATCCGGGGCGCGGCGGAACGGGCCCTGGCCGCCTGGCGCAATGAGGAGCGCCCGGCGATCGGTGAGTTCACCTACCGGCCCGTGCGCACCTTCCCCTTCGATCCCGAGACCGGCTTCTCGGAGCGCCCGAACGTGACCTACGGCTACGTCGCGGAGGCTGTCCTCGTGGAAGTGGACATCGAGACCGGTCAGGTGCGGCCGGTGAAAGTGATCTGCGCGGATGACGTAGGGCGGGCGGTGAACCCGCTCAATGTGAAGGGCCAGATCGAGGGTGGGGTGGTCCAGGCGGTAGGATACGCCATCACCGAGCACTTCATCGTCGAGCGGGGCCGCATCCTCACCCGCCACCTCAGCACCTATCTGATCCCTGGGATCTACGACATCCCCGAGGAGACCGAAAGCCTGATCCTGGAACATCCGGATCCGCTGGGGCCGTGGGGGGTGCGGGGGATGGCCGAGATGCCCTTCCTGCCCCTGGCCCCCGCCCTCGTCGCCGCGGTCCACGACGCCACTGGGGTCTGGTTCCAAGCCCTCCCCCTCACGCCCGACCGGGTCTACGCGGGGCTCCACCCAGACCGGGTCCCAGGGGGAAGGGCCACCCCCGGGTCGGGATAAGGACGTGCATCGGACGGCGCGGGGGGTGGGGGAAGGACGAATCCGAGTGGGGTCCCTCCGATGCCCGCGGGTGTTTTGACCCGAGCGGCTTTCCGCGGAAGAGAGTCCCTGGCCGGTGAATCGCGATGGCCGTGGAGATCGCTGTCCTGGCCGCCGGGGCAGCCTACGCCGGCGGCGTTTTCCCTTACGAGGAACCGGAAGGGCTGGACGGCCCGCTCCGGGCCGGGCATCTCGTGCTGGTCCCGTTCGGGCGGGCCGGGCGGCCCGAGCCGGGGATCGTGCTGCGCCGGATCGCTGCCCGCCCCCAGAAGCCCAAGGAGCCGTCCTCGGATGGCCGCGCCCCCAAGGCCGTGCTCCGCCGGCTGGACGCGGACCCCATCTTAGATCCCTTGCACTTGGAGTGGGCGACCTGGCTCAGCCAGACCTACCTCGCCCCTATCAATGAGTGCCTACGCCTGATGGTCCCCTCGGGGCTGATCCCCCGCCGGGAGCCGGTCTACGAACGGATTGCCGGCCCCTCCGGCGGTGGGTTGGA
Organism: Thermoflexus sp.; assembly: GCA_041641155.1. GTDB lineage: Bacteria > Chloroflexota > Anaerolineae > Thermoflexales > Thermoflexaceae > Thermoflexus. The sequence goes on along the minus strand of JBEPYX010000058.1, from coordinate 904 downwards.
GCGGGCGGTGGCCGTCTCGTTCGCCGAACAGGTCCTGTTGGCCGCCCTGGCGGAGGGGCCGCTCACCCACAGCGAGGTCCAGGCGGTGCTGCGGGATTTCCCGCTGGCCGAACGGCGGCGGGCGCTCCAGCGGCTGCTCCAATGCGGATGGATCCGAAAGGGCTGGCGGATCGGTGAGCGCCGCCCTGTCCCCCTCCGCTGGGTGCGCTTGAAGCGCATGCCGGATCCCGCCTTCCGTCTGGGACGGAACCTCGAGGCGGTCAAGCGGCGGCGGCTGCTGCTCGAGCGCCTCCAGGCCGCGGGGCGGCCCCTGCCGGCGGACTGGCTGCAAGCGGAGACCGGCTGCACGGCGAGCGACTTGCGGCAGTTGGCCCAGTGGGGCTTCATCGAACGCTTCGAGCCGCCGGCCTGGGAGGCCCTCGACCGATATCCGGTGCCGGAGGAGCCGCCGGACCTGACGCCCGACCAGGCGCTGGCCTGGCGCGCCATCGCCCGCGCCCTGGAGGCCGGCCGGTTCCACGCCTTCCTGCTCCACGGGATCACCGGCAGCGGGAAGACGGAGCTCTACCTGCGGGCGGTGGCGGAGGTCCTCCGCCGGGGGAAGGGGGCCATCGTCCTGGTGCCGGAGCTGGCTCTCACCCCGCAAACCGCCCGGCGCTTCGAGGCCCGCTTCCCTGGTCAGGTCGTGGTCTGGACCGGGAGGATGCCGCCGGCCCAGGAGCGGACCATGTGGGAGCGGGTGCGCCGTCGTCAGGCCCGGGTGGTCGTAGGCACCCGATCGGCCCTCTTCGTCCCGGTGCCTGATCTCGGGCTGATCGTCGTGGACGAAGCCCACGACCCGAGCTACAAACAGGACATCCGGCCAGAGATCCCCTATCTGCTCCCCGCCTATCACACGGTGGAC
>JBEPYX010000057.1:0-7821 GCA_041641155.1 Thermoflexus sp. | reverse complement strand
CGGCCGGTAACACGCCGGTGGGAATCCGTTGGCCACCGCCAGGTGGATGAGCGGGCCCTCCCCGCCGAAGTCCCGCACGTGCAGCCCCCTGCTCACCCGAGCACCTCCTCCACGAACGCCCGCACCGTCCGATCCCGCTCCGGATGATCCCCCAGCACGATGGTGTAGTGGGTGGTGTTGGACACCTCCACCACCCGCACCTGAGGGACCACTTGGCGGAGCAGGCGCTCCTCGTCCTCGGTGAAAAAGCGATCGTGGGGCCCGAAGACCCCCACGGGGGCCTTCAACAGGAGCGCCGGGCATCGAATGCGCCCCCGGTAAGCGCGCAGCCGCTCGTTCCAGACCGCCCCCAGCGCCATCGCCTCCAGCGCCCCCAGCCGGGAGGGGAACTTCACCCGCACCCGGCCGTCCGGCTCCTGGATCAAGCCAGCCTCCAGGATCGGCATTAGGCGCTCGTCGAAGGGTTGCAGGAAGGGCATGGATCGGACCAGCTCCCGGAACGCCTCAAGGGAGGGCAGCTCCTCCACCCGGGCGTTCAGCACCTGGCTCAGGGAATCCGAGAAGGCCCGCGAGGGGAGCGGCCCGCCATCGAACAGGACCACCCCCCGAACCCGGTCGGGGTGCTCAGCAGCCACGGCGAGGGCGAGCATCGCCCCCAGGGAATGGCCCATAATCAGCGCGCCCTCCGGCGCGAGCGCCGCCAGCACGGCCACGATGTCCCGGAGGTGGGCATCCAGCCCGTAGGCCCGCTCGTCGGCCGGCTGCTCGCTCCCCCCACGACCCCGCAGATCCATGCTCAGCACCCGGTAGGGTGGGTTCAGCGCCGGGATCAGGGGGAGGAAGGTCTCTGCGTAACCGGTGAGGCCGTGGAGGGCGAGGATCGTCCCTTTCGTCCCCGGCCACTCCAGGACCCGCAGCCGGACCTCACTCGTCACCCAATGGGTGCGTGGCTCCATCGCCCTGCCTGTTCCTCCACAAGTCTACAGAGGTACCCGCAGGCGCTACGCCAGCCCCCCGGTCAGGGAGAGACCCCCGTCCACCACGAAGACCGCCCCGGTGATGAAATCCGCCGCGGGCGAGACCAGGAACAGTGCCAGCCGGGCCACATCCTCCGGCTCCCCGAAGCGCCCCTGGGGGGTCGCCTGCAGGATCCGCGCTGAGATCTCCGGCGTGCTCCACAGGATCTCGCTGAAGCGGGTGCGGATCACTCCGGGCGCGATGGCGTTCACTTGGATGCCGTCCGGGGCGAGCTCCAGGGCCAGCAGCTGGGTGAGCATGATCACCCCGGCCTTGGAGACCCCATACAGCCCCATGCCGGGGGAAGGCCGCAGCCCAGCCACCGAGGCGATGTTGAGGATCTTGCCCCGTTTCCGCGCCCGCATCACCGGGACGGCTGCCTTCGCCATCCGCCAGTAGCCCAGCAGGTTCACCTCTAGGATCTTCTGCCACTGGCCCTCGTCGGCTTCGAGGGTGGGCCCGAAGTGCGGGTTGGTGGCGGCGTTGTTCACCACAATGTCAAGGCGGCCGAAGGTTTGGATCGTCTCCTCCACCAGCCGCTCCACCTCCGCCATGCGGCCGGTGTGGGCGGGGCAGGCCATGGCCTCGCCACCCATGGCGCGGATCTCCTCCAGCACGGGGGCGAGGTTCTCCGCCTTCCGGCTGGAGAGGACCACGCGGGCGCCAGCCTCCGCCAGGGCCCGAGCGATGGCCCGCCCGATCCCCCGTGAAGCCCCGGTGACGATGGCCACCTGATCCCGCAGATCCACGGCCATGCCCATCCCCCTCACCCCTGTCCCTTGAGGGTGCGCCCGCTGATGGATCTTCCATGATATGCGCTTCCTGTGGCCCTGTGATGTCGGCCCTCACTTCAGCTCGCGGCTGGTCAGGCCGAGGACGCGGCGGGCGACGATCAGGGTATTGATCTGCCCGGTGCCCTCGTAGAGGTCGTTAATCTTGGCGTCCCGCATCCACTTCTCGACCAGGTAGCGGGTGGAATAGCCCAGCGGCCCCAGGATCTCCACCGCCTTGTAGGTGATCCAGGTCACCGCCTTGCCCGCCTTCACCTTGGCCATCGAGGCCTCCAGAGCGTTCGGCCGCCCCTGGTCCAGCAACCAGCCCGCCCGCAGCGTCAGCAGCCACGCCGCCTTGTGCATGGCCTCCATCTCCATCACATCCCGTTCGATGGCCGTCAGCCGGTGCCGGGGCAGGCCGTAGCGGATGCGGATCCCCTCCTTTTCCAGGACCTCCTTGGTGAACTCGATGGCCGCGCGGGCGATGCCCAGGGCGCCCGCGGCCACCACCGGCCGCGAGGCGTCGAAGGTGATCATCACACCTTTGAAGCCATCGGTGCGCGCCGTGTCCAAGATCTCGGGGCTGCCCAGGATGTTATCTAGGGGGATGCGGGCGTTGTCGAAGCGGATCGCCGCGGTGTCGCTCGCCCGGATGCCCAGCTTGCGCTCCCGTTTGGTGATGCTCACCCCCGGTGTCCCGGCCTCGACCACGAAGGGCTTGATCCCAGCCCGCCCCGCCTTCGGGTCAATGGTCGCCCAGACCACCACGATCCCATCTGAGGCCTCTAGGGCCAAGTAGCCATTGGTGATGAAGATCTTCTCCCCGTTGAGCACCCAGTGCCCATCCTCCCGCTTCGCCGTGGTCTGGATGGCTGAGACGTCCGAGCCGGCGCCTGGCTCGGTGACCGCCATCGCCCCCCATTTCGGCCCGCCCTCGGTGTAACGCTTAAGGAAGCGAACCTTCTGCTCGGGTGTCCCCACAGCGCTGATCGAGTAGCCGGCCAGGCCAGGGCCCGGCATGCAGAGGTAAAGTCCTGCGTCGCCCCAGGTGAACATCTCCACCAGGAGGATCATGCGGAGGTTATCATAGCGCGGCCCCTCCCGCTTCCGCTCGGCCGGCGCCTCCCCAGCCAGCTCCCGCTCCGCCCGCCGCACGACCCGGATCCAGTCCTGCTGGACGATAGGCCACATCGTGTTCACGAACTCCCATGGGATCTCGTGCTCGTGCTCATCGTAGTAGCGGGCGTTGGACCGCATGAGCTGCTCGGCGACCATGCGGGCCATCTCGCGCTGTTGCTGGATCTCCTCAGGGATCTCGAAGCTGATCATCTATCACCTCCCCATCGGATAGACGATCGGTTCGCCTCGGGGCGCGCTGCCCCTCAAACCATCACCATCCCCTCCAACACGGGGAGGCCACGGGCGTTGCGCAGCCACATCTCCACCGGGTGGTCCCGGATGTAGCCGTGGCCGCCCAGGGTCTGCACCGCCCCATCCGCCACCCGCAGGGCCATGTCGTCGGCGAAGAGCTTCGCGAGGTACGCCTCCCGGGCCACATCCTCCCCGCGGTCCAGCTTCCAGGCCGCCTCCCAGACCATCAGCCGGGCGGCGTCGATGTCGATGGCCATCTCGGCGATCATAAAGGCGATCGCCTGGCGGTGGGCGATTGGCTCGCCGAACTGCACCCGCTGCTTGGCGTAATCCCGCGCATACTCGAAGGCACCCCGGGCCAGCCCGACCGCCAACGCCGCCAGGGCCACCCGCGAGCGCTCCAGCAGCCGCTCCATCGAGATGCCCGCCTCCTCCCCGATCCGTTGACAGCGGGGGACGCGGCACCCCTCCAAGGCAACCTCATAAGTGGGAAGGGCCCGGATCCCGGCGTAGCGATCGCGCTCCTTCACCACCAGGCCTGGCGTCCCCCTTTCCACCAGGAAGGCCTGGGTCTGCCCCTCCTCGTTGGCGTAGACCAGCAGCAGCTCCGCCTCCGCCCCGAAGGGGACGCCGATCTTCACCCCCTCGAGGACATATTCCTCCCCCTCCCGGCGGGCGCTGGTCTCCAGCTGGAACGGATCGAACAGGAAGGCAGGTTCGAGCAGAGCGGCCGCCGCCCGGACGAACCGCTCCCCACAAAAGCGCGGGAGATACGTTTTCTTCTGTTCCTCCGTCCCGTAGAGCAGGATGGGGAGGGCAACCCCATGGGGCGCCAGCAGATAGAGGGAAAGGGTGAGGTCTCCCCAGCCCAGCTCCTCCAGGGCCAAAACGCTGGTCAGCGCCGAGGGCTCGCCGAAGCCCCCATAAGCCTCGGGGATCATGCTGGGGAGCAACCCGATGGACCATCCCCGATCGATGACCTCCTGGGGGATCGGATTCCCCTCGTCGCTCTCCCGTGCCACACGGCGCAAGTGCTCCTCAGCGAAAGCCCGGACCGTCTGGATCAGCATCCGCTGCTCGTCCGTCGGCTCGAACGAGATCATCCCATCCCTCCCTCTGGAAACTCAAGGCGTTCCGTCCATCGCTCACTCCCGCAGGGTCCGCAGGCCGATGAGCAGCGTGAAGTCCCCCTCCCAGCGCAGCCTCCCCATGGCGAAGGCCACCTGGCCGTCCAGTTCCCCCCGCTGCAGCGCGCGGTAATCGGCCGTGCTCATCCGCAGGGTCCCGGAGGGCTCCGCCGCCCCGTTGTAAATGACCGCCGCCCGCCACAGGGTCCTATCCGGACGCTCCAGCTCCAGCCGCACCGTCCCCCGCAACCGCTGCAGCGCCTCCCAGCGGCGCCGCGTCCGGAACGCCACGTAAGGCGGCTCCCCTAGATCGAGGCGCCCCGCCAGGACCTCCCGCAACGCCTCGGCGCTGAGAACGATCTCCACGTGGGGCGTCCCCTCCCCCTCCCCCTCCATCACCGTCAGGCGCCGGCCGTCCTCCACCCGCAGGGTGTAAACCTCCTCGTCCACCCGATAGCGGACGATCAGGGTCGTCCCCTCCATCCCCTCGGGCGGCGCGGCGGCGACGGCCGCTTCAAAGAGCCGGGGAACCCATTCCATAAAGAACGCACGGATGGGGACATCAGGGGGAACCGCGGGCACTGGCGTGGCGACGGTCGGCGGGGCCTCCCGCAGCAGCCGGCGGAGCACCTTTCCCACCATGGATTTGGGCAGAGCCTCCCGGAACTCCACGCTCCGGGGGACCTTGTAGGGGGCCAGATGCTTCCGGCAGTGGGCCAGGATCTCCTCCTCGGAGGCCTGGGCGCCGGGCCGGAGGACGACAAAGGCCTTCACCGCCTCCCCGCGGTAGGGATCGGGGACGCCGACCACGGCGGCCTCCAGGACAGCGGGGTGGGCGTAGAGGACCTCCTCCACCTCTCGCGGATAGACGTTGAAGCCCCCGGTGAGGATCATGTCCTTCTTGCGATCCACGATGTAGAAATAGCCGTCCTCATCCATGCGGGCGATGTCCCCTGTGTAGAGCCAGCCATCCCGCAACACCTGGGCTGTCTCCTCCGGCCGGTTCCAATAGCCCTTCATCACCTGGGGCCCCCGGATGATCAACTCCCCGATCTCCCCGGGCGCCTGCTCGCGGGTCCCCGTCTCCACGTCCACGATGCGGGCGTCTGTGTCGGGGATCGGGATCCCGATGCTGCCCAACTTCTTGAGGTTCATGATGGGGTTGATGTGAGTGATCGGGGAGGCCTCAGTCAGACCGTAGCCCTCGATGAAGGTTCCGGATGAGAAGCGGGCGAACTGCTGGACGACCTCGATGGGCAGGGGAGCAGCGCCGCTGTTGCAGAGGCGGATAGAGCCCAATCCGGATTCGGCCGCCCGCGGATGGTTCAGCAGCGCGATATACATCGTCGGCACCGCCGGCAGGAACGTGGGCCGATAGGTCCGGATGGCATCTAGCACCTCCTCTACATCGAAGCGAGGGAGCAAGATCAGGGTCGCCCCATTGATCATCCCCACGTTCATCAGGGAGGTCATGCCGAAGGAATGGAACAAGGGGAGCACGACCAGGTAGCGCTCTTCCCCCCTCCGGACGAACTCTCGGGCCCACACGTAAGCCTGGATTGTATTAGCGAACAAGTTGAAGTGGGTGAGCATCACGCCCTTGGGGATGCCGGTGGTGCCCCCGGTGTAGGGGAGGGCGGCTAAATCTTCCATCGGGTCCACCGGCGGCTGGAAGAAGCGCTCTCCTGCTTTCTCCATGAGGTCGGCCCAGCGATGGATCCCCGGGCCGGATGGGACCTCCACGCTCATCCCCTGCGCCCGGATCCGCTGCAAGTAGAGCGGGCGGACGGGCTCGGGCATGTAGTCCTGCAGGCCGGCGAAGACGACCAGTTCCGGGCCAACCTCCTCGCGGACGGCCATGACCTTCGGGGCCATGGCATCCAGCGCGATCAGAGCCCGCATCCCGCTGTCCTCGACTACGTAGCGAAGCTCCCGCTCCACATAGAGGGGATTCAGCGGGACGACGATGGCCCCGATCCGGAGGATGGCGTGGAAGGCGATGAGGAACTGGGGGCAGTTGGGCAACATCAGCCCCACCCGATCCCCCGGCCGGATCCCCAGGGCGTCCAGGGCGGTGGCGAGGCGGATGGAATGGGCCCGGAGATCCCGATAGCTCATCTCCGCCCCGTAGAAGATGGTAGCCGTGCGCTCCCCGTACTGGTTCGCCGCGAAATCCATAAGGGCGCTCATGGGCTGGCGCGGGTAGGTCAGGGAGCGCGGCACCCAGAAATCATAGAACCGGTGCCACCGCCGTTCCTCCATGGCCCCTCCCCTCACTGTCGGCGGCGCGCCTGCTCAGCCCATCGTGCGGAAGAACGAGGTCAAGCGCGTGGCCAGCATCATGTTGCCGCTGACCTTGAGCTTGCCGCCCATGAAGGCCCGCATCGCATCCAGCTTCCCCGTCGCGATGTCCACGAAGTCCCGCGCGTCCATCGTCAGCGTGACGTCCGCCTTCTCGGCCCGGCCTTCGTGGACCGAACATTTCCCCTCGGCGATCACCACATACCAGTCGCCGCCGCCCTCCCCGGTGAGCGTATACTGAATGGTCGCGCTCACCCCCTGTGCCTGCTCCGGCCGGAACGCCTCCGGCATCCGCATGATCACATCCCGCGCGGTCAACTCGCTCATGGGTCCCCCCTCAGGATGGTGTGTATCGGCCGCTGGGATCTCCAGACATGGCGCGCTTAATAATCTTTTAAATCTTCAACGTTCAGAGGAAGTTCAAATCGGTCTCCCCGTGGGGTGAATTTGTGAATTTAAGAACGAATTGGGCGGGATGGGCAGCCGTGCGCCGGCCGAATCTCAACTGCGGGAGCACGCGGGTTGGGCGGAGACGACGATTATGGCACGCCGAGGAGGTTCGACGTTGCCATCTGCTGAAACCCCTTCCTGATGCGGGGGCAATACGGGGCCGGAAATTGACGGGATGCCCCCCGGTCCTTAGAATGAACAGCAAGCCGGCGTCGGATGGGGCGAAGGGGACCCGCAGGGGAGAAAGGGAGCGCCATGGTTACTTCGATCGAAGAGGTCCGGGAACGGCTAGCCGCCCAGCAATACATCGCCTCCGACGAGATCGCCACCACCGTTTTCCTCGCTGAACGTCTGGGGAAGCCGGTGCTGATCGAGGGTCCTGCGGGGGTGGGCAAGACAGAGCTCGCTAAGGCGTGGGCGGCCGCTACCGGCCGCCCGCTCATCCGCCTGCAGTGCTACGAGGGACTGGATGAGACCAAGGCCCTCTACGAGTGGGAATACGCCAAGCAGATGCTCTACACCCAGCTCCTGCGGGACAAGCTCAATGCGGTCCTGGCGGATGCCTCAACCCTGCGGGAAGCCGCCGATCGCATCGCCCAGGAAGAGGACGTCTTCTTCTCCCTGCGCTTCCTGCTCCCCCGCCCGCTGCTGAAGGCCATCCTCTCCGAGGAGCCGGTCGTCCTCCTCATCGACGAGATCGACCGCGCGGACGCCGAGTTCGAGGCCTTCCTGCTGGAGGTCCTCAGCGAGTTCCAGGTCAGCGTGCCCGAGCTGGGCACCCT
>JBEPYX010000056.1:0-7901 GCA_041641155.1 Thermoflexus sp. | reverse complement strand
GGGGGGACGCCCCAGATTGCGCGGCCCGAAGGCCACCTCCTCCCACACCGTGGGGGCGAAGAGCATATGGCTCGGGCTCTGAAACACGTAGCCGATGGTGCGGGCGATCCCCGCCACCGTTTGGTCCCGCGTGGTCTTCCCCCCTACCCACACCCGGCCCCGCCGGGGCTTGAGCAAGCCCATCGCCAGCTTGAGCAGCGTCGTCTTGCCCGCCCCGTTGGGCCCCAGGATCGCCAGGCTGTCCCCCTTACGGATCTCCGCCTGGATCCCGCGCACCACGTCCGGGCCGTTGCCGTAGCCGAAGGATACGTCCTCAAAAACCACCAGGGGAGGGGCGGAAGGGGAAGCCAGCGGGATCTCCACGTCGGGCCCGCGGCGGGCCGAGCACGCAGGCCAGCGCTGCAGCCAGACCGGGAAGGGAACTTTGACCGCCGTCGGATCCACTCGCTCGAAAAACGCTTCCGGCTCCCCATCGAAGGCCAGGCGCCCCTCCTCCAGGTACAGCACCCGATCCGGCCCTGCCTTCAGCGCGTCCTCCACCCGATGCTCGACGAGCACCACCGTGTGACCGTCCTGACGGAGCCGGCGGAAAAGGGCGAGGGCATCCTGGGCGCTCTGGGGATCCAAGGAGGCAAGGGGCTCATCCAGAAGGAGGATGCGGGGGGCCATGGCCAGGACCCCCGCCAGGGCCACGCGTTGCTTCTCCCCTCCGGACAATTGAAAAGTCGGCCGGTCCCGCAGGTGGGCGATCCCCAGGGCATGCATGACTTCCTCCACGCGCTCCAGGATACGGGAGCGCGGCCAGCCCAGGTTCTCCAGCCCGAAAGCGACGTCGTGCAGGACGTCCGCCGCCACGATCTGACGCTCCGGATCCTGGAGGAGCGTCCCCACCTGCTGGGAGAGCCGGGCCAGGGGCCATGTCCGGGGATCATGGCCATCGATGCGGATGATGCCTTGCAGCTCCCCTTTGTAGCTCCGGGGGATCAGGCCGTTCAACGTCCGCAGCAACGTGCTCTTCCCGCACCCACTGGGCCCCGCCATCAGGACCATCTCGCCCGCCTCAACGGAAAAGGAGACCGCCTGCACCGCAGGCTGCGGCCGCGCCGCATAGCGAAACGTCAGGTCTCGAACCTCCAGGATCGCCGCCACCGTGGGGCGCTCCAGGGCGGGAGATGATAGCTTTATTATTTTATCCATATTTACTATCTCGCTCGCCTCCCCTCCGATCCCTCGATGGGAAGAGACCCAAGCGCTCTTTTCAAACCCCCGGCGGGGTGAACCGCCATCCGCCGCGGCTGGCCTACCGCCTTTGCGGGCCGAATCCTTCACCCATACAATCGAGATGCAGCTTGGCAAGCCTATACGGTCCGAAAGGAGGCCCCCATGCGACTGGCGCAGCGGATGTCCCGGTTGGGTACGGAGACGGCGTTTGAGGTCCTGGCGCGGGCGAAAGCGCTGGAGGCGCAGGGGCGGGAGATCATCCACCTGGAGATCGGGGAGCCCGATTTCGACACCCCAGCTCATATCAAGGCGGCGGCGGTGCGGGCCCTGGAGGAGGGATACACCCACTACACACCGGCGGCGGGGATCCCCGCGCTTCGGGAGGCGATCGCCGAGTATGTGCGCCGCACCCGGGGGATCCCGGTGGGGCCGGAGCACGTGGTGGTGGTGCCGGGGGGGAAGCCGATCATCTTCTTCGCCATCCTCGCCCTGGTGGAGGAGGGAGACGAGGTGATCTACCCCAATCCGGGCTTCCCGATCTACGAGTCCATGATCCGGTTCGTGGGAGGCCGGCCCGTCCCCCTGCGGTTGCGGATGGAGAACGAGTTCCGAGTGGATGTGGAGGAACTGGCCCGGCTGATCACCCCGCGCACCCGCATGCTGATCCTTAACTCCCCTGCCAACCCCACCGGCGGCGTGCTGACCCGGGAGGATCTGACCGCCATTGCCGAGTTGTGCCTGCGGCACGATCTGATGGTGCTCTCCGACGAGATCTATAGCCGCATCCTGTATGAGGGAGAGCATGTGAGCATCGCCAGCCTCCCGGGGATGTTCGAGCGGACGATCATTCTGGATGGCTTCAGCAAGACCTACGCGATGACCGGCTGGCGGCTGGGATATGGGGTGATGCCGGAGCCCCTGGCTGAGGCGGTGACCCGGCTGATGATCAACTCTAACTCCTGTACCGCCGCCTTCACCCAGATGGCGGGGATCACCGCCCTCACCGGCCCCCAGGACGAGGTGGAGCGGATGGTGGCCGCCTTCCGCGAACGGCGGGAGGTGATCGTGGAGGGGTTGAACCGCCTCCCCGGCTTCCGGTGCCTGAAGCCCAAGGGCGCCTTCTACGCCTTCCCCAACATCGAGGGGACAGGGATGTCCTCCCGGGAGCTGGCCAACTACCTCCTGGAGGAGGCCGGGGTCGCCGTCCTCTCGGGGACTGCCTTCGGCGAATATGGGGAAGGCTTCCTCCGCCTCTCCTTCGCCAACTCCATCGAGAACATCCAGAAGGCCCTCGAGCGCATCGAAAAGGCCCTCCGTCGCCTCCCCATTCCGGCCGTTGCCTAAGCCGCCCTGCGGGCGGCCTCTCCCCCCGCGGCCAAAGGGGCGCGGGGGGAGAGGCCCCTTAGGGCATCTGACCGAACAACAACTCCAGCAGGGCCCGTCGCTCCGCAAGGGTCATAGGGCGGGGGCGGCCGAAATCCTCCAGGAAGGCTGTCTGGAGCACCACCCCCAGGTAGCGGCCCTCGTAGAAGACGTGGCGATCGATGAACGTCTGCCGCACCCCGATGGGGTCCACCTGATCGAAGAAGAGATTCCCCAGCCCGTAATGGATGAACCACCCCGGCCCCACCTCGAACGTTTGGGCGTGATGCCCCTGGCTGCCGCTCACGATGGCCGCCCCCCGATCGCGCCAGCGGCGGAAATCCTGGATCTGCTGGAGGGTCGGCACGTAATTGTAGAACTCCCAATACTGGAGCGTCACGATGGGCAGCCACCCCTCCGCCCGCAGGCGCTGCACCGTTTCCTCCAGAATGGGAAGGCATGGGGCGGCGCCGGGCTCCGTTGGGGTGGCCCAGGCGTATTCCGGGCCCACCGGGTTGCACCCGAGGAAGGCCAGGCGGTTCCCGTTGTGCGTCACCCGCAGCGGTTGCAGCGCTTCCTCCAGGTTCCGCCCGCCCCCGTAATAGCGCATCCCCAGACGCCGGTAGAGCTCCAGGGTGGCCCGGAGTGGCTCCCGCCCGTAATCGTTCAGGTGGTTCCCGGTCAGCTCGACGATGTCCGTGCCGATGTAGGCCAACAGCTCCACATAGCGGGGATGGCTGCAGAAGACCACGCCGCTCCGCGGCCGCGGGGGAGGGCAGCCCTCCCAGAACGAGACCTCATTGCTGATGTGCGTGAGGTCGGCGCTCTGCAGCCAGGGCGCGATGTCGCGGGCCGGGAACAGAACCCCGTAGCGCTCCATCTGCACCGCGGTCCCGCGAACCAGCGCCGTAACCCCCGTCATGGCCAGGATCGTCATCCGCCCCTCATCCCGATTGGTCCACCATCCCATTCGCTGCTGCAGCGCCGCCGCCGGGAACCCCGGGGGAAGGCGCTCCGCCCCCCACCAAACGGCCATGGGATACCGCGCGGGATCCAGCCCTCGCTCCATCGGAGAGACGCCATCCACCGCGATCACCTTCAACCGCGGCTCCAACCGATGGAACGGGACCAACGCCCATGCGGGGCGCTGCGCCCACAGGCGATCGACCAGCTCGGCCTCCGGCACGGGGAGAACCACCCTGGGATCTGGCGGACCCCACACCGCGGCAAAGAGGTCCAACGTCTCGGTGGTGACCAGGATCGGGCCGGGGAGGGTGTCCTGGCCGCCCCAGTGGGCGCGAAGGGCTTCGAAGGGGACCGCATCGGTCGATGTCGGGAAAGGGGCGGCCAGCGCGTAGATCCACACCCCTAGGCGCAGGGGCGCGTCCGGGCGAACGGGCGCAATGGAAAGGGCCCCCGGGTCTGCCCCCAGCCGCCAGCGGAGATCCCCCGCCAGCCGCCGGCGGAGCTCCGCCTGGACCTCAGCGGGCAAGATGGGGGATATGGCGATCGACCACTGGGTGGGCGTAGGGGTCAGCGTCGGGGTCGGTGGGATGGTGGGCGAGGGCGCGGACGTAAGCCCCGGGGAGGGATCCTCGGCCCGCCCGCACCCCATGAGCGCCAGCACAGCGATCCCGAGCCATCGGACGAGGGGAAGCGGTCGCATCGAATGGCTCCGGGTGGGATAAGGATGGCCTTACGGATCGCAGGGGGGAGAGGTCGAGGCGGCCGCCTCATCCCGGAGACGGAGCGGCACCTCCCGCACCCTTCCATCCTGGATGTGGAAGGCCCGCAGGCGCCATTCCCCCTGGACGGGCGCGGCGATCACATAGACGGCGTCCGGATAATAGGCTTCCGCGATATCGGTCGCTGAGGGAACCAGGGGACCGTGAGGGTGGGAGTGATAGATCCCCACCAGCGCCCACCCTCGCGCCTCCAGATCCAGCATCACCCGGACGAGGTCCTCGGGGTGCACCCGGTAGCGGACCGGGCTGGCCAGCGCGTTGCGCGTGGGGTAGACCGCCAGCACCCGCCGGCCGATCCCCCCGAGGAGCCCGCAGGCCTCCAGCGGCCACTCCCGCTGGACGTGGGAGAGGATCCGCTGGGCGTCCGCGACACTCAGATCGAGGGGTTCCGTTTCCGGATCCAGATGGCCCATACGCCTTCCCCGACCGACTCCACCCGAAGCACCTCATCCCCCTGCAACGCCACGCTCCGGGGAACGTTGCGGGTGGCCGGCTCGTAATCCACCAGTACCCGGAGCACCTGGCCGACCTCCATGTCCTCCAGGGCCAGGCGGGTCTTCACATACGTGTAGGGGCAGACCTCCCCGCGGATGTCCAATTCCCGCACCACATCCCGCTCCCCGTCCTTCGTCCCGCTGGCCATCGCTCCTCCCGCTCTCCGACCAAGGCGCTCCGAGGTTTTCCGCGTTGCCGGATCCTGTTCCCCGTATTATCTTGGAGGGATGGGTAGGACCTCCCCACGCGAGCACGCGATGGTATTGTCCACCGCTCGCGCCCATTCGTCAACGAGAGGGTTTCCCTCGGGCGATCCGGGAGCCTCTCCTTCCCGACGGCGGGATCTTTCTGAATCGCAATGGGGGCACTGGCATGAGCACTACAGAGACGAAGGGAGACCAAGCGCAATGGGCCGCTACCGCTTCCTGACCTTCGATTGCTATGGAACGCTAATTGATTGGCGTGCGGGGATCGCCGAGCACCTGGGAGGCCTCCTGCGTCGGCATGGGGTGGATCCCGCACCGGAGGAACTGCTTCGCATCTATGTGGAGGAGGAACACCAGGTGGAATCCGGTCCCTACCGGCGGTATCGCGAAGTGCTGGCGGAGAGCGCGCGGGCAGCGGCCGCCCGCTTCGGGGTCCACCTCTCCGAGGCCGAAGCCCGGGCGTTCGCGGATTCCGTGCCGCAGTGGCCGCCTTTCCCCGACACGGTGGACGGCCTCCGGGCGTTCGGCGTGATGGGCTTCCGGCGGGTGATCCTCTCCAACGTGGACCGCGATCTGCTCGCGGAGACCATTCGACGCCACGGCTTGGAGATCGACGGGGCGATCACGTCGGAGGACACCCGGACCTACAAGCCGGACCCCCGTCACTGGCTGGCCTTTTGCGCCCGCTACGGCGCCCGTCGGGAGGAGGTGCTCCACATCGCCCAGAGCCTGCTCCATGACATCCGGCCGGCGATCCGCCTGAAGCTGGATTGCGTGTGGCTGAACCGCTACGGGGAGCCGGTCCCTGAGGACATCCAGCCGACCCAGGTGGTCTACGATATGGACACACTGGTCGGGTGGCTGCTCACCCTGTAAGGAGACGGCTCGCGGGAGGCGACATGCGGATCCTCATCACTGGCGGGGCCGGTTTCCTGGGCTCTGCCCTGGCCAACCGGCTGGCCCGCGAGGGCCATACGGTGCTGGTGCTCGACGATCTCAGCGCCGGGGATCCCCAACGGCTGGACCCCCGGGTGGTCTTCACCCGCGGGGATGTCCGGGATGTCCCCCGGCTCTGGACGCTGCTCCAGGGGGTGGATCTGGTCTACCATCTGGCGGCGCGGGTTTCGGTCCCGGAGTCGATCCTCTATCCTCGGATCTATCAGGATGTGAACGTCGGCGGCACGGTGGCCTTGCTGGAGGCGATGCGGGACGCCGGGGTGAAACGCCTGGTGCTGGCCTCCTCCGGCGCCGTCTACGGGGATCAGCCCATCCAACCGGTCCACGAAGGGCTCCTCCCCCGCCCCCGCTCCACCTACGCCGTGACCAAGCTGGCCGCCGAGCATTTCGTTCTGACCTTGGGGCGGCTGTGGGGGTTCGCGGTGGTGGTGCTGCGGATCTTCAACGCCTACGGACCCGGCCAGCCTCTGCCGGCCGCCCACGCGCCGGTCACCTCGCGTTTCCTCCGTCAGGCTCTGGACGGGGGGACCTTGGTGATCTTCGGGGATGGGACGCAAACGCGGGACTTCGTGTATATCGAGGACGTGGTGGACGCGCTGGTGGCCGCCGGGAAGCGCGGGGACCTCAACGGAGAGATCATCAACATCGGGAGCGGGCAGGAGACGTCCATCAACGAGCTAGCGGCGATCGTGATGCGGGTCGTTGGGCGGCGAGCGCAGGTGATCCACAGCCCGGCCCAGGACGGGGGGGTTGCTCGGCTATGCGCCGACCTGCGGAAGGCGGAACAACTCCTTGGGTTCCGGCCCCGGGTCTCCCTGGAGGAGGGCCTGCGGCGAATGCTCCGGGAGGACCCCCGATTCCGGGTCTGAGCCGCTGCCTCGTGCGCCGGAACGCGGTGGGGGCCGGGCGGCGCGGAGGATGCCGTTCGGCCCCCGTGCCTTCATTCGGCCAGGTGGCACGCCACCCAGTGACCGGGGCGAACCTCCCGCCACTCCGGCTCCACGCGCTTGCAGATCTCCTGGGCGATGGGGCAGCGAGGGTGGAAGCGGCAACCGCTGGGCGGGTTGACCGGGCTGGGGACCTCCCCCCGGAGGATGATCCGCTGCCGTCGGGCCTCCACCGCCGGGTCTGGCACCGGGACGGCGGAGAGCAGGGCCTGAGTGTAGGGATGAAGGGGGTTCTCATACAGCTCGTTCCGGTCGGCCAGCTCGACGAGCTTGCCCAGATACATCACCGCCACCCGGTCGCTGATGTGCCGGACCATGGCCAGATCGTGGGCGATAAACAAGTAGGTGAGGTGGAAGCGCTCCTGGAGCTCCTGGAGCAGGTTCACGATCTGGGCCTGGATGGAGACGTCGAGGGCGGAGATCGGCTCGTCGCAGACGATGAAATCTGGCTGAAGGGCC
The DNA here is from genome assembly GCA_041641155.1 of Thermoflexus sp. GTDB lineage: Bacteria > Chloroflexota > Anaerolineae > Thermoflexales > Thermoflexaceae > Thermoflexus. The sequence goes on along the minus strand of JBEPYX010000056.1, from coordinate 509 downwards.
AGGGCCCGGGCGATGCCGATCCGCTGGCGCTGCCCGCCGGAGAACTCATGGGGATAGCGATCGGCAAAGATGGGGTTGAGGCCGACGAGGCGCAGCAGCTCCTCCACTCGTTCCCGTGCCGCCTTTCCCCGCGCGATCCCGTGGATCTCCAGCGGCTCGGCGATGATCTGGCCCACGGTCATACGGGGGTTGAGGGAAGCGTAGGGATCCTGGAAGATGATCTGCATGCGGCGCCGCATACGCCGCAGCTCGCCTCCCTTCAGCTGGGTGAGATCGATGCCATCAAAGTAGACGTGGCCTCGCGTCGGCCGGTGTAGCTGCAGGATGGTCCGGCCGACGGTGGACTTCCCGCATCCGGATTCCCCGACCAGCCCGAGGGTCTCCCCGCGCCGGATCTCAAAGGACACCCCATCCACCGCGTGGACGTAACCGATGGTCCGGGTGAAGATGATCCCACGGGTAATGGGGAACCACTTCGTCAGATCCTCCACCCGAAGCAGGACCGACCC
>JBEPYX010000055.1:0-7960 GCA_041641155.1 Thermoflexus sp. | reverse complement strand
TCATGTAGAGCCTTTCATCAGCGCGACTTCCGCTTGGCGGCCCTACGCCATCGCCACCGGGGGGATGCTCCTCACGCTCCCCGTGTTCTTCGCCGGCGCCCGCTGGCTGGCGGCATCGCTTCTCCTGGTGCTGATCCTCTGCACGGCCCTGGAGTTGCTCTTCATCCCGAACCCGCTCCGATGGCTGGTCCCCCGGGGGCGAAGCCAGAACGTCTACGCGATCCTCCCGCCTGCCGGGCCGGTTCGCCAGCGGGTGATCCTGTGCGGCCATCTGGACACCCATCGCACCCCCTGGGCGTTCTCCTCCCCCCGCGCGCTGGCGCTCTACCGGACGTTGGTCACCTTGGGGCTGCCGGGGGCGGTGGGGATGGCGGGGTTGTTTTGGATCGGGGCCATCACCCAGAACCCGAACTGGGGCCTTCCGGCACTGCTGCCAGCGTTGGGGCTAGCGGCCGTCCTGGCAATGGCGGTCCAGGCCGACCTCACGCCTTACACCCCCGGCGCCAACGACAACGCCACCGGGGCGGGGATGGTGCTGGCGCTGGCGGAGCGGCTGCGCCGGGAGCCTCTCCGTCATACGGAGGTTTGGGCGTTGTGCACCGGCTGCGAGGAGGTGGGCGCCTACGGCGCCGCTGCCTTCATCCGACAACATGCAGACCTGGGGCGCCCCATTTTTATCGTCCTGGACACCTTGGGCGGTCCCGGAAGTGGCCCATGTTATCTGGTTCAGGAGACGATGCTATGGCCTCTGCGCAGCGATCCGGGGTTGCTGGGGCTGGCCGATCGGATCGCCCGGGAACATCCGGAGCTGGGGGCCTACCGATGGCCGAACTTCCGCGGTGCCTACACCGATGGCGCCCCGGCCATCCGGGCGGGCTGGCGGGTTCTCTCCTTCGTCAACCTGCGACCAGACGGCGTGCTGCCCCACTGGCATCAGCCTTCGGACGTGTATGAGAACGTGGATCCAGAGGTGGTGGCCCGTACAGAGGCCTTCGTCTGGACGCTGCTGCGAGCCATCGATGAGGAATCCTCCGGTGAGGCACCGTGAGGAGCGCGCTCTAACCTCTGGACGATTTTCCCGGGGTCGTAGGAGTGACTCTGCTTTTCTTCTCAGGCGCTCGTGCCGTTCGTTCGCCGGCCAGATGAAAATATGCTATACTTAGCTTTTGATGCCGCATCCCACACACCCTGGACCGGTTGGGGCGTGCCGGCGGTGCGCCGGCTCCCGCCGGGGCGAAGGGGTGGCGGATCAAAACGCGATCAGGAGGAGCGTACATGCCACTGGTCACCATGAAGGAACTCTTGGAAGCGGGGGTGCACTTCGGCCATAAGACCAACCGATGGCACCCCAAGATGAAGCCCTATATCTTCACGGAGCGCAACGGCGTCCACATCATCGACCTCCAGCAAACGATCCGGGCCCTGGAGAGCACCTATGCCCTCGTCCGGGATCGGGTCGCTCAAGGAGGGGTTATCCTCTTCGTCGGCACCAAGCGCCAGGCGCAGGAGACCATCGCGGCGGAGGCCCAGCGGTGCCAGATGCCGTATGTGAACTATCGCTGGCTGGGCGGCACGCTCACCAACTGGCGCACCATCCGGGATCGCATCCGTCACTACATCCAGCTGGATGAGAAGATCCGGAACGGGGAGCTGGAGGCGATGCCCAAGAAGGAGGCCATCCGCCTCCGCCGCAAGTATGAGAAGATGCGCCTCAAATTCGAAGGCCTCCGGCTGTTGAAGCGCCTCCCGGACATGCTGTTCGTGGTGGATACCATGCGCGAGGCCACGGCCATCCGCGAGGCCAACGCCCTCAACATCCCGGTCATCGCCATGGTGGACACCAACTGCGATCCGGACCCCATCGACCACATCATCCCGGCGAACGACGACGCCATCCGCTCGATCAAGCTGGTCACCCGCCTGATGGCCGACGCCGTCCTCGAGGGCCTCCAGCTGCGGGAGAAGATGGGGGTGGTGGAGGCGCCGGCGGAGGAGGAGGTGGAGGAAGAGGCGCTGGTCCTCGAGCCGCGCCGGGTGTTCGAGGCGGAAGAGGAATCCGAGGAGGTCGAAGAGGAAGAGGAGGAATTGGAGGAGCTGGAGGGCTGATCCGGGCGGCGGCTTTCGCCCGATGAAGCGCACCCGGACGAACGAATTCTGGAACGGAGGGAAGCCCCTTGAACATCACGGTGGACATGGTCAAGCGCCTTCGGGAGATGACGGGGGCCGGGATCTTGGATTGCCGCAAGGCCCTGGAGGAGACCGGCGGGGATTTCGAGAAGGCCATCGAGTACCTGCGGGAGAAGGGCCTGGCCCGGGCGGCCCGGAAGCTGGGGCGGACGGCCCGGGAGGGCATGGTGGCGGCCTACGTCCATCCCGGCAACCGGGTCGGGGTGCTGCTGGAGCTGAACTGTGAGACCGACTTCGTCGCCCGCACGCCGGAGTTCCAGCAGCTTGCCCACGATCTGTTGCTCCAGATCGCGGCCACGAGCCCCCGCTACATCCGGCGGGAGGAGATCCCCGCTGAGGTCCTGGAGCGCGAGCGGCAGATTTACTTGAAGGAAGCGCTCAACGAAGGCAAGCCGCCCCACATCGCGGAGAAGATCGCCGAGAACCGGCTGGCCCGGTTCATCCAGGAGGTCTGTCTCCTGGAGCAGCCCTTCATCAAGGATGAGGACCGAACGGTGGAGCAGGTGATCATGGAGGTGATCGCCCGCGTCGGCGAAAACATCGTGGTCCGCCGATTCGCCCGCTATGAGCTGGGCGAAACCGTCGAGTAAAATCGAAGGCCGGGCCTGGAGCCCGGCCTTCGATTTGATTAGGATCGGGGGACGGGCGTAGGGGGTGCTGAAGACGCTCCCACGCGCTCCTATGCATCCGCACGGAGGGGGCGTGCTCGATGACCGGACCGAAATACCAACGGATCCTTTTGAAGCTGGGCGGGGAGGCCTTGGCGGGCCCCAGCGGGTTCGGGATCAGCCCGGAGCGGGCGACGGAGCTGGCGGCCCGGATCAAGGCCGTGCGGGAGATGGGGGTGGAGATCGCCATCGTCATCGGCGCCGGCAACCTGTGGCGGGGCCGCGACGGCCTCGCCCATCGCATGGATCGAGCGACCGCCGACCAGATGGGGATGCTGGCCACGGTGATGAACGCCCTGGCCCTGCGGGACGCGTTGGAGCGCCTGGGGGTGCCCACCCGCGTCCAGACGGCCATCGAGATGCGGGCCATCGCCGAGCCCTACATCCGATTGCGTGCCATCCGCCACCTGGAGAAGGGGCGGGTGGTGATCATAGGCGCCGGCACCGGGAACCCTTACTTCACCACCGATACCGCCGCCGCCCTGCGGGCGATGGAGATCCACGCCGACGTCCTGATCAAAGCCACCAAGGTGGATGGGGTGTATGATGACGACCCGATGGTCAACCCCAACGCCCGCAAATTTGATAAACTAACTTATATAGAGGCGTTGAACCTGCGGGTGAAGGTCCTGGACAGCACGGCCCTGTCGCTGTGCATGGACCACAACTTGCCCATCATCGTTCTGGACCTGTGGCAGCCGGACAGCCTGGAGCGGGCTGTGCGCGGGGAGCCGGTCGGGACGCTCATTGACGGCTGATGGGCGCCGAGAGGAGTTTGTCGACTCCCATCGTCCCAGATCCGGGCGAAGGGCGCTTTCCCAGCCCAGCCTCCTGGAACGGCCCGAAGAGATCGTGAGAAGGATGGATCCGGCGGGGAGAGGCAGGCCGCAGGGCCTGCCTCAAGGTGAATCCGCCATCCCGTTCTCCGGTTGGGTCCGAAAGCCCTTGCGGGTGGGGCGCTGGACGGCGCGCCCCCCCCCCGCCCGAACCCATCCACTCATCCTTGGCGGAGGGGTGAGCGCGCGATGATCCCTAAACAAGTCTTTCGGGATGCGGAAGAGCGCATGCGCAAAGCCCTTCGGGTGTTTGAGGACGAGCTGAAGGGGATCCGCACGGGCCGAGCTTCCCCCGCCTTGGTGGAGCGGATCCCCGTGGAGTATTATGGGGCCCAGGTCCCCCTGGAGCAGCTGGCCATCATCCGGGCGCCTGAGCCCAACATGCTGACCATCCAGCCCTACGATCCCAAGGCGTTGCCGGAGATCGAGCGGGCGATCCTCAAATCCGACCTGGGGTTGACCCCCAGCAATGACGGGCGGATCATCCGACTTGTCCTCCCCCGGCTGACGGAGCAGCGCCGGCAGGAGCTGGTGAAGCTGGTGCACAAGCGCCTGGAGGAAGCACGCATCGCCATCCGCAACATCCGGCGGGATGCCCTGGAGGAGCTTCGCGCCCGCCATAAGAACAAAGAGATGTCCGATGATGAGCTGGAAGAGGCCCGCGAGGAGGTCCAGAAGCTTACCGATCGCTATATCGAGGAAGCGGAGAAAATGGCCCAGGCGAAGGAGACGGAGATTATGTCCTTCTGACGGCGTGGACAGCGATGGGCTCAGGGGGAGGCGGCTTCCCCCAATGGCGGGAACGGGTGCGGAGGGGCTCGTCGTGCGCCCTTTCCCCATCGCTGGGGGATGTCCCCCGATTCCTCAGCGCTGGGCGAGGTGGAAGAGGGCGCGTGAGGATGTCGGAAGGCCCCCGACCGCTCCGGGAGATCCCGGCGAGTGAACGGAGGAAGGTCTCGTGAGGCAGCAAAACGGCCAGGCGATTGAGGCGACGCTGAAGATCCCTACCCATATCGCGATCGTGATGGATGGGAATGGCCGCTGGGCCAAGGCCCGTGGGCTTCCCCGGCTGGCCGGACACCGCGCGGGGACGGAGAACCTGCGCCGGGTAATTGAGGCATGTGCAGACCTCGGCGTCCGCATCCTCACGATCTACGCGTTCTCCACCGAGAACTGGCGTCGCCCCCGGGACGAGGTTTACGGGCTCTTCAGCCTGCTGGAGCAGATGATCGACCGTGAGCTGGACAACCTGGATCGGAACGGGGTGCAGATCCGCCACCTCGGCAGCCTGGAAGGGATCCCCGAGTCGCTCCAGCGGAAGATCCGGGCAGCGATCGAGCGGACGAAGGGGAACTCCCGCCTGATCTTGTGCGTCGCCTTCAACTACGGCGGGCGGCAGGAGATCGTCGAGGCGGTCCGGCGCATCATTGCCGATGGCGTCCCCCCCGAGGCGATCGATGAAGCCCTGATCTCCCGTTATTTGTATACCGCCGGCCTGCCGGACCCCGACCTGATCATCCGCACCAGCGGGGAGATGCGCTTGAGCAATTTCCTGTTGTGGCAGTCCGCCTATGCGGAGTTTTACGTCACCCCAGTTTACTGGCCCGACTTCGATCGCGAGGAGCTGTTGAAGGCAATCGAGGACTACAGCCGACGGGAACGTCGGTTCGGGCAGATCAGCGAGCAATTGGCCATCCCCCCGCGATCCCATTAGCCGTGCTGCGCCAGCGCCTCCTCGTCGCCATCGTTGCCATCCCCCTACTTGCCGCCCTGGTCCATCTGGGCGGATGGCCCTGGACGGTGACGGTCGGCCTCGCCCTGCTGACGGCGGCCTGGGAATACGCCCGCCTGGTCCAGCGGATCGGGTTCTCTCCCTCTTTCGGCTGGATGGGGCTGATGATCCTGGGCTTCCTCTGGGACGCCGTGGCTTCCCCGGGCGGCTCCCGCCCCGCCGAGCTCACCCTCACCCTCGTCCCCCCGCTGACCCTGGTGTGGTTCTGGTGGATCCGGCGCACGGAGCATCCGATCGCGGATTGGGCCTTCACGGCCGCGGGAGGACTTTACCTGGGATGGTTGGGACGCTCGTTCGTCTGGCTCCGCAACCTTCCCGAGCCCCACGGGCGCTGGTGGATGATCTTCGTCCTCTTCGTCACCTGGGCGGCCGATACGGGCGCCTATCTGGTGGGCCAGCGGTGGGGGCGGCATCGGCTGGCCCCCCGGCTGAGCCCCGGCAAGACCTGGGAAGGGTTCTTCGGCGGCTGTCTGGCGGGGCTCTCGGTCGGGGCGGCCCTGGGGTTTCTCCTCGATCTCGGGCCGGGGCCGGGGGCGATGTTGGGCTTGCTGATGGGGAGCCTCGGAGCCCTGGGGGATCTTTCCATCTCCGTCCTGAAGCGGCGGGCCGGGGTGAAGGATTCGGGGAACCTCTTCCCCGGGCACGGGGGCGTGCTGGACCGCCTGGATAGCCTGCTCTGGAGCGGTATGCTGGCCTATCTTTACGTCCACTGGGTTCAGGGGCTCTGACGGGGGCGAAGGAAGAAAATAAGGGTGATGAGTGGCCATGCGCGGTCTCCTGATCACCTTCGAGGGGCCTGAGGGGAGTGGCAAGACGACCATCGCCCGCTGGCTGAGCAGCTTCCTTCATGAGAAAGGCTACCGGGTGCTTCTCACCCGCGAGCCCGGAGGGACGCCCATCGGGGAGGCGATCCGGGGTCTGCTCCACGCCCACGAGCACACGGACATGACGGCCCGCGCGGAGGCGCTCCTGTTCTGCGCCGCCCGGGCGCAGCTGGTGGAGCAGGTCATCCGGCCATTCCTCTCGGCGGGAGGCATCGTCGTCAGCGATCGGTATGCGGATTCCACCCTGGCCTATCAGGGATATGGCCGGGGGCTGGACCTCGAGGAGCTGCGCCGCCTGAACCGGTTCGCGACCGGGGGGCTGGAGCCGGACCTCACGTTCCTGCTGGACGTCGAGGTGGAGCTGGGCCTGGCGCGCCGCCGCGCTGCCGGCGAGGCGTGGACGCGCCTGGACGCCCTGGCCCTCTCGTTCCACCAACGGGTTCGCGAGGGGTACCGGGCGATGGCAGCCGCGGATCCCGCCCGCTGGGCGATCGTGGATGCCTCCCAACCCCTCGAGGCGGTTCAGGCCGCCGTTCTCTCCGCGCTGACCCAGCGCCTGGGCCTCCCCATCGGTTAGGCGGGAAACGCCCTCGCTTAGGGGATCCGCAGGACGACCTTCCCGAAGACCCGCCGGTCCTCCAGGTAACGGTGGGCTTCCGCCGCCTCCTCCAGCGGGAAGATCCGGTCGATGACTGGGCGGAAGATCCCTTGTTCCACTCGCTCCATCACGGCCTGGAAATCCGCCCGGGTGGCCCCGAAGGACCCCAGGATCTCCGCCTCTTTGTAGAAGACCCCCCACAGATCCGTCTCGCCCCAGCGGCCGGTGGTCGAGCCGCAGAACACCAACCGGCCCCGGAAGGCCAGCGAGGCGACGCTCTCCTTCCACGTGTCCGAGCCCACGTGTTCGAAGACGATGTCCGCGCCCCGCCCCTCGGTGGCCTCCATCACCGCCAGGCTGAAGCGGGGGCGCTCACGGTAGTTGATCAGCACATCGGCCCCGAGGGCCCGCGCCTTCTCAAGCTTCTCGTCGCTGCTGGCCGTGGCGATCACATGACACCCGAAGTGCTTGGCGATCTGGATGGCCGCGGTGCCGATGCCGCTGCCGGCAGCCAGCACCAGCACCGTCTCCCCTGGCCGGATGCGCGCCCGGCTCACCAGCATATGCCATGCGGTCCCGAAGGCGGCCTGGATGGCCGCGGCGGCCTCATAGGAGATATTCGGCCCCAGCGGCATCAAGTTAGCCGCCGGGGCGACCACATACTCGGCGTAGCCACCCCAGCGATCCACCCCGATGATCTTCCGCCGCCGGCACAGGTTGTCCATGCCCGCGCGGCAGAATTCGCACGCCCCACATACGATGAAGGCCCCCACCAGCACCCGATCCCCCACCTTCCATCCGGCGACCCCTTCCCCCAGCGCGGCGATCTCCCCCGCCGGCTCCAGGCCCAGGATGTGGGGGAGCCTCGCTTTGCGCCCCTGGGCGCCCACCCGGGTGTAGAGGTCCAGGTGGTTCAGGCCGCAGGCGTGGACGCGTACCAGCACTTCCCCCGGACCGGGCGTCGGGGTGGTCACTTCCTCGACCTGCAGGACCTCCGGCCCGCCGCGCCGTCGCATCACCACCGCCTTCATTGCACCTCCCGTTGGGTTGTCCAA
>JBEPYX010000054.1:0-8001 GCA_041641155.1 Thermoflexus sp. | reverse complement strand
GGATCCTCCTCCGGGTAGGCCTGCGCCCGCATCCGGGTGCGGGTGGGGCCCGGGTTGACGGCGTTGACCCGGATGCCCTCCGGGGCCAGCTCCTCCGCCAGGATCTGGGTGAGGATCTCGACCGCCCCTTTGGAGACCGCGTAAGCGCCCCAACGCGCCCGACCCCGCCGACCCACCCCTGAGGAGAGGTTGATGATCGACCCTCCACCGGTCCGGCGCATCAAGGGCAGGGCCGCGCGGGTCACCAGGAAGACGCCGGTGACGTTGACCTCGAGGACCTCCCGCCAGGCCTCCAGGGGGTAGTCGGCGATCGGCACCCGGGGCCCCAACACCGCCGCGTTGTTGACCAGCACATCCAGGCGGCCGAAGGCCGCCTCCACGGCAGCGACCAGCGCCGCCACGTCCTCCGGCCGGGTCACATCGCACGGCTGGGCCAGGACCCGGGCCTCATCCCCGAGGGCGCGCAGGCCCTCCGCCGCAGCCACTAGGGCGGCGGCGTCCCGGGCGCAGAGGGCCACCGCCGCTCCCTCCTGGAGGTAGGCGCGGGCGATGGCCAGCCCGATGCCCCGGCTCGCGCCCGTGATCAACGCCACCTTCCCTTCCAGACGCATCCGAGGCGCGGGGTCTCCGGGCGGAGCGAATCCCATCCCCCCTCCCTTAAGATGACCCATCCGGGAAGAACCAGGTGCCGGTCTCGCCGCGCAGGGCCGCCGGGATATGAGGCGGATCGGTGATCAGGGCGGCTTTCCCTCCTCGCTCCAGATACTGGAGAATGGCCTCGATCTTGGGCCCCATGGAGCCCGGCGGGAAGTGGCCCTCGGCCAGATAGCGGCGGGCCTCGGAGGCGCTCAGGCGATCCAGCCAGCGCTGGTCCGGCTTCCCATAATTCAACGCCACCTTCTCCACCGCCGTCGAGATCAGGAAGAGGTCCGCCCGGAGCTCGCTGGCCAGCAAAGCGCTGGCCAGGTCCTTATCGATCACCGCCTCCACCCCCACCAGGTTCCCCGCCTCATCCTCCACCACAGGGATCCCCCCGCCGCCGACGGCGATCACCACGAAGCCGTCCCGCAGCAGGGCCTCGATGGCCGCCTGCTCGATGATCCGCCGGGGGCGGGGGGAGGGGACCACCCGCCGCCACCCCCGCCCCGCATCCTCCCGCACCACCCACCCCTGCTCGGCCGCCCGGCGTCGGGCGGTCTCCTCGTCCATCCAGGAGCCGATGGGCTTGGTTGGGTTCTGGAAGGCCGGATCGTTCCGGTCCACCAGCACCTGGGTCACCACGGTCACGGCCAGCCGGTTCATGCCCCGGCGCCGGAACTCGTTGTAGAGGGCCTTCTGGAACATGTAGCCGATCGCCCCCTGGGTGTCGGCATCCGCTGCGTCGAGGGGGACCGGGTGCAGCTCGTGGAGGGCGAGCTCGCTGCGCCGGAGGATGAAGCCCACCTGGGGGCCATTGCCGTGGGTGATGACCACGCGCCAGCCCTGGGCGATCATCTCGGCGATATGGACCATGGTCTCCCGGGCGGCCTCATACTGATCGGGGACGGTCATCCGATCCGGGCCCTTAATGAGGGAGTTGCCGCCGACGGCAACGACGGCCAATCCGGGCTCCAGACGCATCGCGGCCTCCGCGGGTTGGGATCAGCGCATCACCAGCGCCATCACCGCTTTCTGCACGTGGAGCCGGTTCTCCGCCTGGTCGTAGACCACAGACTGCGGGCCGTCGATGACCGCGTCGGTCACCTCCAGGCCGCGGTCGGCCGGCAGGCAGTGCATGTAGATGGCGTCGGGCCGGGCCAGCCGCATCCGCCGCTCGTCGGCGATCCAGTCCTGGTATTTGCGGGCGATGCGGGCGCTCTCCTCGGGGTCCGTGGTGGTCAGCCAGCACCCCCAGCTCTTGGGGTAAACGGCGTCCGCGTCCCGGAAGGCCTCGTCCATACTGTCGGTGATCTCGAAGGCGCCGCCGTAGCGGCGGGCGTTCTCCTTCGCCTGCTCCACGATGTCGGGCATGAGCCGGAACTCGGGGGGATGGGCCAACACCACGTGCATGCCGAAGCGGGTGAGCTGCAAGATCAGGGATTGGGGGACCGAGAGGGGCTTCTGGTAACTTGCGGCGTAGGCCCAAGTGACCGCGATCTTCTTCCCCCGCAGATCCCGCCCCTTCTTCTCCACCAAGGTCATGAGGTCGGCCAGGATCTGGAAGGGGTGGTAGATGTCGCACTGCATGTTCAGGACCGGCGCCCGGCTGTAGCGCGCCACCTCCCGGATGTATGCGTTCCCCACCCCCCAATCCACATGGCGGATGGCGATGGCATCAAAATAGCGGCCGTAGATCTCACCGATCTCTTTGGCCGTGTCGCCGTGGGCGATCTGGGTGGTCTTGGATTCGATGAACGCGGGATGGCCGCCCAGCTGCGCCAGGCCGGCCTCGAACGAGGCCCGCGTGCGGGTGCTGCTGTAAAAGAAAAGCATGGCCATGGTCTTGCCTTCGAGATAGCGATGAGGGATCCCCATCGCCTGCTTCATCTTCAAGTCGAAGGCCACATCCAACACCGTCTGGACCTCCTCCACCGAGAGGTCCAGGTCCCCGATGACGTCGCGACCGCGCAGGTTCGTTTGCATCGGCGTCCTCCTCGTGGAAGATGCAGCTGAGGCCCGCATGGGCGAGTTCGTCGCCGGCGCGGGCGTCGTTCTCATTACGTCTCATTATATGGGGAAATAACCGCGCAGCACGAAGGGGAAGAGGGCGTAGAAGGCGGTGGCTTCCACCACCTCGCTCAGGGGGATGTGCTCATCCACCCGGTGGGCGTAGGTTTCGTCGCCGGGGCCGAAGCCGATGCTGGGGATGCCGGCCTTCCCCGCCCAGTAGGTGCCGTTGGTGGAGAAGTCCCACTTCCCGGTGGGCCGCCGCTCCCCCCAGAGGGCCTCGATGGCCGCTTGGCCGGCCTGGACCAAGGGGTGGGACTCCTCCAGCGCCCAGGCCGGGAAGTATTTCTCCACCGGATACCGGAAGCCGGTGTAGCTGGGATCCTCGTAGCGCAGGATCTCAGCCCGGATCGCCTCCCGGTGCTCCGGCGGGATGCACGCCTCTACCTGGGCCAGCGCCTCCTCCCGGGTCTCCCCGAAGGTCAGCCGGCGGTCGATGTAGATGGTGCACTCATCAGGGACGGCGTTGATGGACGGGGTGCGGCTTTCGATCATGGTCACGGTGATGGTGCCCCGGCCCAGGAACTCGTGGGATTTCAAGCGGGGATCCAAGTCCCGGATCGCGGCGATCACCGGGAGCATCTTGTAGATGGCGTTGTCGCCGAGCCAGTTGGAGGCCGCGTGGGCGCTCCGCCCTTTGGCCACGACCTTCAGCTCCACCCGCCCCCGGTGGCCGCGGTAGACCCGCAGGCGGGTGGGCTCGCCGATCACCACCGCGTCCGGCCGGATCCCCGGATCCACCTCGACGAAGACGTTAGGGGCCAGTCCGTCGCACCATTCCTCCATGTTGCCGAAGTAATACACCGTCCACCCCTCGAGCAGCCCCAGGTCCCGGGCGATCGCCAGGCCGTAGATCATGCCGGGGGTGGATCCCTTCTCATCGCAAGCGCCGCGGGCGTAGAAAAGGTCCCCCTCGAGGCGGCCCCGGAACGGATCCCAGGCCCACTGCTCGGGATCTCCAATGCCGACAGTGTCCAGGTGGCTGTCGTAGACCAGCACGCGGGGTCCGTGTCCGATCCGTCCCCGGATGTTCCCCATCACATCGAAGCGGATCTCCTCGAAGCCGAGGCGGCCCATCTCCTCGGCCACCCGCTCCCCCACACCCCGGATCTGGGCGTCGTAACTGGGGATGGCCACGATATCGAAGAAGAAGCGGAGGATCTCCTCGCGACGCGCTTCCACCGCCTGACGGATCTTCCCGACTACCTCGGCGCTCATGGCAGTTCCCCCGATGGTGGATGAACTCAGCGAACGATCGGAAGACGGAGCCCGATCTCGTCCAGGAGGCCCGCCGGGGCCCAGAGGGTTCAGCGCCCGGCGGGGCCTCCGGATCCCGCGTCCAGCGCCCAGCCGGGGAAGGCGGAGCGGCCGGCGAACTGGGCGCTCTCCCCCAGCTCCTCCTCGATGCGCAACAGCCGGTTGTATTTGGCCACGCGGTCGCTCCGGCACGGCGCCCCGGTCTTGATCTGACCCGCGTTCAGGGCCACCGCCAGGTCTGCAATGAAGGTGTCCTCCGTCTCGCCGCTGCGATGGGAGACGATGAGCCCCCATCCCGCCCGCTGGGCGAGGCGCGCCGCCTGGATGGCCTCCGTCAGGGTCCCGATCTGGTTCACCTTACACAACAACGCATTGCACGCCCGCTCGGCGATGGCCCGGCGGATGCGGCCCACGTGGGTCACCAGGAGGTCGTCCCCCACCAGCTGGATCCGACCCCCCAGCCGCTCCGAGAGGCGCCGCCATCCCTCCCAATCGTCCTCCGCCATCCCATCCTCAATGGAAAGAATAGGATACTGCTCGACCCATCGGGCGTAAAGCTCCACCAGCTCCGGCGCCCGCAGGGTCCGCCCCTCTTTGCGCAGCGTATAGACCCCATCCTGATATAACTCGCTGGCCGCCGCATCGATCCCCAAGGCGATCTGCTCCCCCGGCGTATACCCTGCCGCCTGAATCGCCTCCAGGATCAGCTCGATGGCTTCCTGGTTCGACCGCAGGTTCGGGGCGAAGCCTCCCTCGTCCCCCACGTTGGTGCTGTAGCCCCGCTTCTTGAGGACCCGCTTGAGATGATGGTAGACCTCGGCCCCCCAGCGCAAGGCCTCCGCGAAGGACGGGGCGCCCACGGGGAGGATGAGGAACTCCTGGAAATCCGTCGAGTCGTCCGCATGCTTGCCGCCGTTGAGGATGTTCATCATCGGCACCGGCAGCACCCGGGCTTCCACGCCGCCCAGATAGCGGTAGAGGGGAAGGCCCAGGGAGCGGGCGGCGGCGACGGCCACCGCCAGGCTGACGCCCAGGATGGCGTTGGCCCCCAGCTCCCGCTTGTTCTCGGTGCCGTCGAGGCTGATCAGCGCCTCATCAATCCCCACCTGATCCAGGGCGTCCCAGCCCACCAGCTCCTCGGCGATGCGGGTGTTGACGTTCTCGACGGCCCGGAGGACCCCTTTCCCCAGATACCGGGCAGGATCCTCATCGCGCAGCTCCCAGGCCTCGTAGGCGCCGGTGCTGGCCCCCGAGGGCACGGCCGCCTGGCCGACGGTGCCATCGGCCAAACGCACCTCCACCTCCACCGTCGGATGGCCCCGGGAGTCCAGGATCTCCCGCGCCCGCACCATCTCGATCCGCGTGGGGAAATCCAGCGCTCGGGTCATGGCATCGCTCCTCCACGAAACTCCCTCCAGGACGTTCAATCCTTTGAGCTTAGCACCGAACGCGGTTCAGGCCAACCGGCAGGGCGAGTCCGACAAGCGCCGCTTGGAGGCTGGATGCCCCTTTTACGGCTCAATGCCCCCTTTTACAATGGGAAAAAATCCGGAGCGGCCCACCCATCCGCAGCGGCGCGGTCCGGGAACGCTGAGGAGGTTCGGGATGCGGTTCCGCCGGTGGTGGCTCTGGCTCATATGGATCGGCGCAGCCTGCACGGCCTCGACGCCCACCCCCCCCAGCGGGAACGTCGACCCCCACGCGGCCTCCCCCTCCACCGACGCGTCCCGTCGCGATCCAAACGCCCTCTCCGATCTCCGGCATGCCCGATCTGGGGCTGAGCAGCCCGGCCTTCGGGGAAAGCGAGACGATCCCCCAGGACTACACGTGCACCGGGGCGGATCGCTCACCGCCGTTGCGCTGGAACCCGCCCCCGCCGGGGACCCAGAGCCTGGCCCTGGTGATGGACGACCCTGATGCGCCCGGGGGGCGCTTCATCCACTGGACCCTGTATGGGATCCCGCCGGATCGGACGGAGCTCCCCGAGGGGCTGCCGCCCCAGCCCACCCTGGAGGGGATCGGGCGGCAGGGGCGGAACGATTTCGGGCGCATCGGCTATGGCGGGCCCTGCCCGCCCCCAGGTCCCGCCCATCGCTACCGGTTCGTCCTCTACGCCCTGGACATCCCGTTGGAGCTTCCCCCGGGCGCCCGCCCGGCGGAAGTGGAAGAGGCGCTGCAGGGGCATCTCCTGGCCGTCGGACGCCTGACCGGGCGCTACGGGCGGTGAGGAGCGGGGGCGGTGTGGACCCTCGATCGGCGAGGGCCGCCCGCCCGGTTTTGGGGTTGAGTCGAAGGTGAGCCCCGTCCCGGGGGACGGCCAACCCGACGCCCGTGTGGGGGGCGCCCTCGATCGCTATGCCGATCCGGCCCAGGCGGAGGCCGGGGCTGAGGGATGGCCCCACGGGGATGGACCGGGTGGGCATGGAGAGGGGGCGAGCGCCTCGCGCCACCTATGCCGGGGCCGCCAGCGCCCGGCGGATCTCCGCCGCGACCTCCGAGAGGGGGCGCTCCCGACGCACCACCGGGGGGCGGGCCAGGCGCAGCCCGTCCCCGACCCAGCGGGGGATCACGTGGACGTGGAGGTGGAAGATCTCCTGGCCCCCGGCCCGCCCATTGCTCTGCACCAAGTTCAGGCCGTCCGGGGCCAGGGCGGCGCGGATGGCTCGGGCCACCCGGACCGCCGTGCGCATGACCGCTGCGGCGTCCTCCTCGTCGATCTCGAAGAGGGTCGCCGCGTGGCGCTTAGGGATCACCAGGGTATGGCCTGGGTTGGCGGGGTTGATGTCGAGGAAGGCCATCGTCCACTCGTCCTCGTAGACGATCTCCGCGGGCTGTTGGTGCGCTGCGATGGCGCAGAAGATGCACGAATCCATCTGCTCCCTCCCGGCGTGGATCCTCAAACCGGGCCACCGGCGTCCCGCCGGCTCCGGCGCCTTCTATTCAACCGGGGGAGCGGCCATCCCGCAAGTCGAGCGGCCGCCCTCCAGCCTCCCCGAGGGGGAGCGGGCCCGGGGGACGGTGGGGAAACTTCCCCCTGGATCCCCTGGAGCCGATCGGAAGATCACCCGACTTGAAGGCTTGGATCAGGCGGCCGACCCGCCCCTTGAAGGGAAACCGGCCGTGCGCAATGCGGGGGACCAAGACCTTATAACCCTGAGGGCCTGGGGTTCGGTCGTCTGAGCGACCGGCTGTCCGGGACCCCTGCGTGGGGCTCGGGCTCGTGTCCGGCGGCCACACGAACCTCCCGCCGCAGGGCGCGATGGATGCCTTCCCACTCACCGTCCTTGCGCCACAGCCGAAAGGAGTGGTAGACAGTTTCCCAAGGGGGCGGATCGTGCGGCCGCATGTGCCATGGGCAGCCACTGCGCACGACGGAGAAAATGGCATTCAAGATCTCCCGCAGTGAGTGCCCTCGGGGTCTACCCCCGGATTTCGGTGCCGGCCGGTAAGGTTCAATCGGCAAATGGGATGTGGGCTATGTCCTCGTCCAATGCCCCTTTCATATCCGATACGCGCGGGTAACTGCCCCCGATATTTCGGGCCTATTCGTGCGGATGGAGGAATGAAAGGATGTCCGGGAACCGATGGGCATTGCCCATCTTTGCGGGGGCGCTGATCCTGTATGTATCTACCCTTGCCCCCGGCCTCCTCTGGGGCGGCGGGGACTTCGCTACCTTTCAGACTATGGCCTATCTTCTGGAAATAGAACTTCCGTCGGGGATTTTCGGCCATCCCCTCTGGGTGATCCTGGTCCATCCCTTCACCTGGCTGCCGATCCGGGACCCCGCCTGGCGGGCCAACTTCGCCTGTGCGGTCTTCGCTGCCGGTGCCCTGGTCCTGGTGTTCCTCACCACCCGCCGCCTCACCCGCTCCGTCCCGGCCTCCCTCTTGGCGACCGCCGCCCTCGCCGTCTCTCACACCTTCTGGACCTACGCGGTGATGGCCCAGGTCTACTCCCTCAACGCGCTCCTTCTCATCGCCTGTATCTACTTGCTGCTCTCCCTGGAAACACCACGAGACCGGAGCCCGGCGATTGGG
>JBEPYX010000053.1:0-8107 GCA_041641155.1 Thermoflexus sp. | reverse complement strand
TGTTGACCCTGCTGCGCTGACTCTCCGGGGGGGTGGAACCCGGCGTGACATCCTCATGGCTGGGAAAGGCGCCTTCGCCTTCCTCTGGGGGACGCCCCTCGTGGTGATGAACGACCCGACGAAAAGCCCCCGGGCAGGGGAGTTCGCCATCGCCCTCGCCCCGGATGGAGGCGGCGGCCCCTACTCCGTAGCTGGGCCGATGGGCTTAGCCATCACGGCCTACTCCCGGAACAAGGACGCGGCTTGGGAGTTCCTGAAGTGTTTAGCGGGTCCCGAGGGGGAGAAGTTCATGTTCCTTGCGGAAGGCGCTCCCCCAGGCTGGAAGAGCGTCCTCAATGATCCGGAGGTACAGCAAAAACTGAAGGAGGCCGGCGGTGAGGTGATGATCCAGCAAGCCAACTACCTCGCGCTCCGTCCGGCTCTTCCCTACTATGCTGAGTGGTCGTCTGCGGTGCAGCGAGAGGTCCATAATGTGCTCACCAACCAAAAAACAGTCCAGCAAGCCCTAGACGACTTGGCTGCCTTCACCAAGAAACTGAAAGAAAAATACGGTCAATAGCATCCTCCCCACAAGCATGGGGCGGGTGCGGTGTGCGAGGAAGCATACCGCACCCGCCCTGCAGACCGATCCTCTTGTGCAGACCGATCCTTGTGGGCAGACATCGGCGAAATCCCAAATGCCTCGATGGGCTTCACTAGGAATCCAAACTCCAATACCGTAGATCACAAATGAATCTCCGCTCCCTTCCGACCAAGCGCAAGTCTACAGCCTCTGCGCCCCACCCCAGGGGATGGCCGAGCATCGTTCAATGGTGGGCTTTCTTGGCTCGACCCAGTCCCCAACGGCTGGGATTCCTCCTCATTCTTCCCAGTCTGCTTGTAGTGTTCGGGTTGTTTTTATACCCATTGGCTTACTCGTTGATAATAAGTCTATTTGATCTACATATCACGACTCCATGGATAGGGCCAGAGTTTGTGGGTCTAGGTAACTATGTGGATGTCCTGACTGACCCAGATGTTCGTGCAGCGGCGGGGCGCACGATCTACTTGGCCGCTGTCGGGATTGGGTTGGGCATCCCCCTTGCCCTTGCTTTTGCCTTAATTCTGAACCGACCTTTCCCGCTCCGGGGTCTAGTGCGAGGCCTTCTGATTGTCCCTTGGGTGATCCCGGGTTCGGTGCAGGGACTGCTCTGGAGCCGGATCTACGATCCCCATTATGGAGCCTTGAACGGCTTGCTTTATCAGCTGGGGTTGATCCAAGACTATGTGCCCTGGCTCCTGGAGCCCCGCCGAGCCCTTTTATTGGTGGCCCTGGCCAATCTGTGGAGCACCGTGCCCATGATGACCCTCCTCTATCTGGCCGGTTTACAGACCATTCCGGAAGAACTCTACGAGGCGGCCCAAGTCGATGGAGCAGACGCCTGGGCCCGCTTTCGCTTCATCACTTTTCCCCTGCTTTTACCCATCACCCTGATCAATTTGATCCTAAAGACCATTGACGCCTTTGCTTTGTTCGATTTGGTCTTCGTGCTCACCGGAGGTGGCCCGGCCAATGCCACGCAAGTGATGGGATATTACCTTTATGATGCAGCCTTCAACTCCCTGAAATACGGCTATGCGTCGGCGTTGGCCTGGTTGATCGCCCTGGCAACGGCGGGCCTGGCGATGCTTTACAGCCGCTTGACGCGGGCGGGGGAGGTGGCGGCCGTATGAAGACCTGGCGATACCGGCAACGGCGTCGGGCAGTTCGAGCCCTATTGCATGGGATGCTTCAGAGTGGGCTGGTGGCCGCGGTGGTGATCTTCGTTCTATCCCCCATCGCGTGGCTGGTGATCAGCAGCCTCTCCTGGCCCAAGGATCTATTGGCCACCCCTCCCCGGTGGGTTCCTTGGCCTCCCAATTTGACGTATTACCAACAACTCCTCCTGGGAACCGGTGAGCAAGGAACCACGCTGACCGCTTTTACCCTCCGCGCGTTTCGCTTCTCGTTACGCAATAGCATGTACGTGGCTGTAGGCACAACCATGGTTTGTCTGTTTTTGGGGTCTTTGGCCGGTTACGCCTTCGCCCGATTAAGGCTCCTGTGGGGGGATCGCCTGATCTATTTTCTTTTATTGGTACAAATGTTGCCGGTGGTCGTTCTGCTGATTCCTCTCTATCTGGCCGTGAGCAAACTGGGTTTGCTGGATCGGATCGGCACCGTAATTGCCTTGCTGTCCTCTATTCACCTGCCCTTCGCCATATGGATCCTTCGGAGTTACTTTCAAAGCATTCCGAGCGAGTTAGAGGAAGCAGCGTTGGTGGATGGAGCGAACCGCCTGCAAGCGATTTGGCACGTGATCATTCCTCTTGCTCTACCAGGCCTCTTTGCTGCCGCTGTCTATACTTTCATGCAAAGCTGGAACGCCTTTATAATCCCTCTTATTTTTACATCAAGCGACACAAACCGCACTGTGACGGTGGCCATCGCCATGTTTGTGGGACGCCATTATACAGAATACGGATTGATGAGTGCAGCGGGGGTCCTCGCGAGCTTGCCCCCTGCCCTCCTGGCCATCTTCTTTCAGCGCTATCTGCTCGCGGGTCTGACGGCAGGCGCGGTGAAGGGGTGACGAAGATGACGACGGCTCAAGACCTCTTTGCGATTGGACATCACCGCCCCGTCTACTTGTGGGCTGGTCCCGGTACCATCCGAATGAACCGTCTCAAGTTTATGGGCGCCCCGGTGGATGAAAAGGTCCATACCGAGGCGCACACTCCGGTTGGAGCTCGGCGGATCGCGCACGAAGCCCAGTTCAACTGGGCTTACCTGATGTATGACTGGGGCTTTCCGCCCGAGATAGAGCAGGAGGACTGGCAGGATTTCCGCAAGGCGGTCGCCATTTATCACTCTGAAGGCGTTCGGGTATTTGGCTACGTCCAAACATCCAATTGTGTGTACGATGGGAGTTATCGTTCCCAAGACTGGTATGCGATGGATCCCCAGGGACGACCTTTCTATTATTATACCGGACGATATATGACCTGCTGGTCTCATCCCGGCTGGCTCAATCATCTCAAAGAAATGGTAAAGGGTGTGATCGAATCGGGCGCCGATGGCGTCTTTTTCGACAATCCATGGCATGGAGCGCAGCCCTTCTATGTGGGTAGGGCTTGGCTGGGCCCCGCGGGCTGCTATTGCCCCCGCTGCCGGACTGCCTTCCAGCAGGCGAGCGGCCTGAGGATCCCTGAGCGAATCGACCCCGCGACCGACGAGGTCAGTCGCCACTATCTCCGTTGGCGGGCCCAACAGGTCACAGACACGTTGAAGGTTCTGGCCGATTATGCCCGCTCCCTCAAGGCCGATGTGGTGATCAGCGCCAATGATTTTGATGCGGTTATGCGTCCCAGTTATCTGATCTATGGGATCGATCTGACGGGGCTCGCTCGAGTGCAGGATGTGATGATGATTGAGAACTTCGGCCTGCCGCGCTGGGACCGGGATCGAAATCTCCTGGTGAACAGCGCCCTCACCCTGCGCACCGCCCGCGCCCTGGTGGGCCACACCCCCCTGAGCGTCAACCCGTACGATCAGGGCATCGGTTTTGATGCCGTATATCCCCCACGTCGTTTCCGCCAGGGATTGGCCGAAGCGGCCGCTTGTGGTGCCGTGATGGTCGTCAAAGGGACTGAGTTCGTTGAAGACGGGCAGTTCACCCTCCTGACAGCGGAGCGCTTCGCTCCTCAGCGGAAGGCCATCGGAGATTATCATCGCTGGTTGGCTGAACACGCCAACCTTTACATCGGGCGGACGAATGTCGCGCCCGTGGGATTGTTATATCCGGGTGATGACCTGTGGCAGGCGTGGGATCGGTGGGCCCCTCTTTACTTCGGCGTTGGGCAAACGTTGTTGGCCGCGGGCATCCCGTGGCGGGTTGTCACCCCTCAAGAAGACCTGTCCGACCTGAAGGCCTTGTTCTATCTCGATCGCTTGCCCCCGATCCGGGAAGCGCCTCCTGGCCTCCGGGCCATCCGCATCCTGGATCTACCGGGCTGGAAGCCCCTGTCGCCCTCGTTTTTGGCCCAGCATGAGAACATGCGCGCGGTCGCCTCCAGGGCCATCCGTTGGATTTACGATGCCTACTTCCGCCATCGCTGGATGCGCCGCTTGGCCGACGCCTGGAAAGTGCTGCCTCACCGGTTCTTGCGTTCCGCTTACTTCCGCCTGCCGCCGCCATCGGCCCAGCAGAGCGTGCTGAACGCTTTAGATGGGCTGATCGACCCGCGCATTACCTCCGAAGCGCCGGTACTCGTTGAGCTCTGGCGGAAAGGGGAGGAACAGCAGCTGCACTTGGTCAACTATGCCTCCCACCCGCAGCAGGTCACCGTCTCGTTCGAACGACCGATCCGCGGCCAAGTGATCTCCCCAGACGATGGCCGCGATGAACCCGTGGACGGCCAGAGCCTGGTCATCCCGCTGGATGTCTATACGATTGTGCGATACCGAGAACATTGAGGTCGGGCGGCGGAGATCGACCCATGCGAACATTTCCCCAGCCGGACGGCAGCCTTCGGATCGAGCAGCCCAACGAGCAGACCATCTACGACATGGGCAACCGCCGTCTTTTTGTCACCTTCAATGGCCAGGGCGACGTCGTACGGATGCTCTTGCCGGAAGGTCATCACCTGGGCACATGGCGCCTCCAATTGCTGATCGACGGCGCTTCGCTGAAGTTCGAGCAAGCTTTAGCGATGGGACGGCTGTGGCAATTGCGGGGGGAGCAGGCGGGTGTTTCGGTAGAAATTACCGCTTTCCTAGAAGAGAACAGTGCGATCGTTCTGGAGCAGTGCATTGCATCCAACCGAACACGACAACCCCACCGGCTGATCGTGCGGATCGACCTAGACTTTGCGCTGCCGGCCACCCTTCCCCAACGGATCCAGGCCACACTGGCCCGCCATATCCCCTGCCTGCCGGGTCTGCGGTACCGGCTGGGGCAGGGTTGGGCCAAACTCCTCCTGCCCTCTTCACCAGACCAAGTGAAAGTGCATCCGCGCGGCTGGATAGAGGCCAGGGGCGGGATCACCGTTTGCTGGGGCGCCACCCATGTACCGCAGCAAGTGATCCGCCAAGGGCGAAGGGTTTTCCTTCAGTATCCAATCGACTTGCCCCCCGAGAGGCAGATTGAGATGACCTGGGGGCTGGGTGCCGGTGGACCGGAAGCCCATGCCGCCGCCCTGGCCCGCCGGGCGGAGGCGCTGGCGGAGGCCCAGACCTACGCCCAGTGGCTCTCCACCCGTCTGGAGACGGGAGATCGATGGCTTCGATCCATGTTCGTTGCCGGGCTGAACACAGCGATAGCGATGTTTAAGGAGTTCCCAGGAGGCTTTGCCGGGCTGTTGGCTGGACCCGATTATGCCTATCCGCCCCGTTTGTATTTCCGCGATAGCTACTGGACGGCCCAAGTTCTGTTGCCCTTCCGTCCCGACCTGGTGCGTCGCCACCTGCTCTCGCTCGCCCGAGGAGTTCACCCGAATGGGCAATGTCCCAGCGGCGTCTTCGCCCCTCATTTGTCCCTCGTCCGTCTCGGCGGCCTCGATTGGCTCCCCGATCACTATGATGCCCCTGCCCTGTTCGTGTTGCTGTTGGCCGACTACCTCCAGGCGACCGGCGACTGGGAGATCCTGGAAGAGCATATCCCAATGCCGATCTCACCCGGAAAGCCAGCTGATGGGGACATCCACTCCCGCACGCTGTGGCATACAGCGCAGGCAGCGCTCCACTATCTCATCAGTCGGGATCAGGATGGTGATGGGTTGATTGAAAAGCCCCATGCGGCAAACGATTGGGCCGACAACGTGCGACGCAGCATGTGGGTGACCTACGATCAGGCCCTTTACGCCGCCGCCCTCCAAGCCGCATCCCGAATCGCCGCCCAGCGCAAAGAAGACGATTGGGCCGCCCTCTATCAGACAAAAGCGGCGGCGGCCATTCGAGGGATGAACACGCAGCTCTGGGATCCGGACAAAGGATATTATGTCGACTACAAACGGGAGGGCTTTGTCGAGGATCACTTCGCCATCGACACTCTGGTAAGCGTCCTCTATCATTTGACCGATCCAGCCCAGACCCGCTCCATCCTTGCGGCTGCTCGACAGCTGCAGACCCGCTACAACAATCAACAACCTTACGGCGACTGGGGGGTGATGAATGTCTTCCCCCTCTACCGAAACAAGAGGGACCTCTTCGGCAAGTCTGCTTTGCCTTATTGCTACCACAATGGCGCTGACTGGCCCTATTGGGATGGAGTCTATGGCTTAATCTTGCTGCGGGAAGGCGATCCAGACTGGCGATACGTCCTGACCCGCTGGTGGGAATACGGGTTGGAGCAAGGGTGGCTGACGCCGGTGGAGTACTACTCCCCCGCCCATCCCCGCGGTGGAATGCTCCAGGGTTGGAGTTCAATGCCCGCCGCTGTTTTATTCAAAATGAACGCAAATCATCGCTTCCCATGACGTCCATACATGACAGAAACTGTCGGAGGATAATACATGCCTCAACGCTACCACTTCCGCCGGGATATTTCCATCGGCTACACCCGCCTCGTCGGCCCCGGAGAGGGGGAGTTACGATATTTAGAAGTGGGCATCCTGAAACTCCCGGCCGGCGGAACTTATTCCAGCATGGAACAGGCGGCGGAGGTCGCATTGGTCATCTTCGGCGGCCGGGCCACCGTTGAGGTGGGGAATCAACGATGGAGCGGGTTGGGCAGCCGCACCGATGTGTTCCAAGGGCCTGGCGACAGTGTGTATATCCCCCCGGGCATGCCCTTCACCGTAAGCGCCGAGACGGAATTGGAAGTGGGGGTGTGTAAAGCCCTGACCGATTTCCAGGGTGAGCCTCAGCTGGTGCGCGCAGACGAGATCAAGATCATCTGGCGTGGGAAGCGCAACTTCAAGCGTTGTATCCGGAACATTATGTTGGATAATATACGAGCCGGGAGGATCCTACTGGGGGAAACAATCACCCCACCAGGCAACTGGTCGAGCTTTCCACCTCATAAGCACGATCAAGCGATCCCTGGCTTGGAAACCCAACTGGAGGAAGTATACCTGTACAAAATCAAACCGGAACAAGGCTTCGGTCTACAGCGACTGTACACCGCTGAAGGGGATCTAGACGAAGCCTTCGTGATCAAGAATAATGATGCGGTTGCGATCCCGCGAGGATATCATCCGGTGGCCGTTGCTCCCGGCTATACGCTTTACTATCTATGGGTCCTGGCTGGCCAGGAGCGGAGGATGCAGCCCTTTGAGGACCCTGAACATGCGTGGGTGGGCCAAGGATAGCAACGTCTGCTGGTGGTTAGGCTCTCTGTAATGCGCCCACGGATCACCCTTGTGAATTCCAGCCGCTCCGGTCGCTACCTCCCAGAGCGCTTCCAGCGCTGAGCCGCCCTGGGGAAGATCCGATCGCTCAATTTCCTCCCGGTCGACGCGCTCGAGGAGGCCGGCCTCGAACCCAAGGGACGGCCCATATCCCCGGCGGCGTTGATGCGAACCTCCCCCGCATCCTGCCCCCGGGAACGGGGACGGTGCTCCGTCGAGGTGCATGGCCCGAGCCGCCGATTTTCGCCCTCCTCCAGCGCCATGGGCGCGTGGACCACGCGGAGATGCTCCGCGTGTTCAACATGGGTTTGGGAATGCGACGCGTCCTCGACCCCGAGTCGGCCGAGCGGGCCCTCGCCCTCCGGCCCAGCGAGCTCGATCCTGTCGGGGGGATCGTGGACGGGGATCCTGCCGTGCGCATCGTGGGCCCTCCCATCGGCTTCACATCCCGCGCCCTTCCGGGCCAGTATGGGGGATCACCGTGTGACGCCCCAGGGGGACACCGGTCCGGTGCTGGCCCCAGCGATCGTGCCCATCTTCCCCGAGGACACCCCGGAAACCTTCGCGGCGCGCATGCATACGGCCGAACACCCGGTGATCCTGGAGGGGATCCAAGCGACACTCCGCACCCGATCCCCTCCCCATCCGGGTGAAGGCCTGCCTGTCTTTTTGGGACCGTCGCCTGTTGGGCGGGTCGTCCGCCGGCTCCCGCCAGGCAGGATGGGGGCGCAACCCGGGA
>JBEPYX010000052.1:0-8120 GCA_041641155.1 Thermoflexus sp. | reverse complement strand
GATGCCGTCCAGGCCGGCCATCAGGATGGCGGCGAAGGCCAGGTAGGGGTTCGCCGAAGGGTCCGGGCAACGGTATTCGATCCGCTTGGCCTCAGGGGAGTTCGAATACATCGGGATGCGAATGCCGGCGCTGCGGTTGCGGCGGGAGTAGACCAGGTTCACCGGTGCCTCGTAGCCCGGGACCAGCCGGCGGTAGGAGTTCGTCGTGGGGGCGCAGAAGGCCAGCAAAGCCGGCGTATGGTAGAGGATCCCGCCGATGTAATAGCGGGCCAGCTCCGAGAGGCCGGCGTAGCCCCGCTCGTCCCAGAAGAGGTTCCGGCCCTCCTTCCATAGGCTTTGGTGCACGTGCATCCCGGAGCCGTTGTCGCCGAAGAGCGGCTTGGGCATGAAGGTCGCCGTCTTGCCGTGGGCCCGGGCCACGTTCTTGATGATGTATTTATACATCAGCACCTGATCGGCCATGCGGGTGAGGGTCTGGAAGCGCATATCGATCTCGCACTGGCCGCCGGTGGCCACCTCGTGGTGGTGGGTTTCCACCTCGATGCCGGCCTGCATCAGGCGCAGAACGATCTCCGAGCGCAGATCCTGAAGGGAATCGGCCGGGGGGACGGGGAAGTAGCCTTCCTTCCAGCGCGGGCGATGGCCCAGGTTCGGCCGCCCCTCGTCCCGCCCACTGTTCCAGATCCCCTCCTCGGAGTCAATGAAATAGAACCCGTAATGCGCGCCCTGGTCGAACCGGATGTTATCGAAGATGAAGAACTCCACCTCCGGGCCCCAGTAGCTGACGTCGGCGATCCCGGACTGCTTCAGATAGGCCTCGGCCTTCTGGGCGATATAGCGGGGATCCCGGGTATAGGGCTGCCGGGTCACCGGATCATAGACGTTGCAGACGATGCTCAGGGTGGGGACTTCGCAGACCGGATCGATGACCGCCGTGGTGGGGTCCGGGATCAGGATCATATCGCTCTCGTCGATGGTCTGGAAGCCCCGGATGCTGGAGCCGTCGAACCCCAGCCCGTCCCGGAACGCCTCCTCGGAGAGCGCCGTGATCGGGATGCTGAAATGCTGCCAGGTCCCCAGCAGATCCACGAACTTGAGGTCCACGATGACCACGCCCTGGGCACGGGCGAACTCGATCACCTCCCGGGGCTGAGTGATGGGTTTCGGGACCTTCCCGTTGCTCCGCGCCAGGACGTCGCGCGCGATCTCGATGAGGTTCTGCCGGGCCATCGTCCCCTCCTCCAGGCCAAACAGAATTTCCCTTGATTGTAAAAGGGCGCACGAGCCCTGACTATGGACGCGAAGACCGAACGACCAGCCCCCCGGTTTGTGCAACGTGCACAAATGCCCCCTGGATGCCCCAGCGGCCACTGAGACCGGTTGAGGGAACAGAAGCCCGCCGAAAGAATAGGTCTGCCGATGAAGAGAGCCCATTAAGGCCGCAAATCGCTGGATCTTCACGATTCCGATCCGTATAAGTGGGCCGTCCTTGCACCTCCTAACCGGCCTGACCCGACCACCTGGTGAAAGGTTACTCCGAGGGTTCGGGTTTCTCCGCCGGAGAGGCCGCCAGGTTTCGAGACAGGGTCGCACGGAGGGGAACGCCGGTTAACGCCTCGATGAGCGCCGGGACCTGAGCCAGGGCCTGGGCGAGATCCCCCGTGAACCGGCTGACCCCCCCGTGCCCGTCCCCGATCAGGATGATCCGCTCGGCATGGGCAAGGGGCTCTGCCAAGGCCTTCGCCATGGCCGGCAGGATGTCCACCACCATTTGGACCATGGCCGCCTCGTTGTATTCCCGCCACGCCGCCGCCTTGGCGCGCATGGCCTCGGCCTCCGCCCGGCCGGTAGCCCGGATGCGCTCCGCATGCCCCACCGCCTCCGTCTCCAACCGGTAGCGCTCCGCGTCCGCCAAGGCCAGGATGCGGCGCTTCTCCGCCTCCGCCGGCAACTCCACCGTGGCGGCGAGCTCCCGCTGCTTGCGCTCGATCTCCTTCTCCTCGATCTCGATCGCCAGCTCCTTCTCCACTCGGCGGACCGTCATCTCCTCTCGCTTGACGGCCTGGGCCGCCCGGTGCCGGTGCAGCTCATAGGCCATATCCGCCTCCGCCCGGCGGGCCTCCAGCTCCCGGCGCGCCTCCTCCACCGCCCGGTCGGCCTCCAGACGGGCGATGCGGGCCACCCGATCCGCCTCCGCCTCTGCGATCGCCGCCTGCTGCCGCACCTGGGCGATCCGGGGCCGCCCGATCGCGTCCAGATAGCCCTGCTCGTCAGCGATGTGACGCACGGTGAAGGAAAGGATGTCCAAGCCCATCCGTTCCAGATCCTGCCGCGCGGCCTCGCGGACCCGCTGGGCGAACTCCGCCCGGCGCAGGTAGAGATCCTCCACGCCCATCATGCCCAGGATGGCTCGTAGGTGGCCCTCGATCACCTGCAGGGCTACCCGCCGGATGTCATCCTTCGGCCGCGAGAGAAACTGCTCCGCGGCGACCGCGATGGAGGCATCGTCCCCTTTGATCTTCACCTGGGCCACGGCGTCCACCACCATCCGCACCCCCTGCGCGGTGTAGGCGTCCGCCGTCTGGATCTCGATGGTGAGCAACTCCAGGGGAAGCCGCTGCACCCGCTCCAGGATCGGCCAGACGAAGGCCCCGCCCCGCACCAGCCGGTAGCCGACCACCCGCCTGCGGCCATCCGGATCCACCACCTTGCGCTTTCGACCGAAGACGATCAGAACCTCGTTGGGGCCGGCCTTGGTGTAGCGCCAAGCCCACAGCGCGATGAGCCCGGAAAGCGCCAACAGGATCCCGATCCCGATCGCGATCGTCATCGCTTACCTCCCCTTCAGAGATGGCACGCGCTCGATCCGAAGCATCCCCGGATCCGGGAGGCGATGGGCGGCGTAGAGCGCCTCCCCGACCCGCCCCCGCAGATCCTCCAGATCCCGCCCCAGGAACACCACCCGCCGATCCGCTTCCTCATCCACGGCCACCCATCGCCTCCCCAGCCGGTGGACCAGTAGGAGGACGGACCGGAGCCGCTGGGTGGCCTCGTAGAACCGCAAGCCGAACGCTTCGGGCGATAAGGCATCCGCCAGCGCGGCCCAGGCCTCCGACCCCCACACCTCCACCGCCAGGTCTTCCTCCCGAGGCAGCCATCCGGCATGGACCCCCCAGGCCGCCGCCCGCTCCCACATGGCCCAACCGCCAGCCCCCGTCGCCGGGGCGGTCAGGCGCTCGCCGCCCAGATGGAGGCGCCAGCCGGACCGGCTCTGAAGGACCGGCAGCCAGGGGGTGGATCCGTGCGTCGGTCGGAAGGCCGCTGCCGGCGGCACCCAGCCCATCTCATCGGAAAGGATCCGCACCGCGATGGACTCCGCCGGAAGGCCGTGGGCGTCGGCCACCCGCTGACGCAGGGTCCCCACATCCGGCGCCTCCAGGATCGGGCCGTCGGGCTCGTGCACCCGCCACCCCGCCCCCCACAGATAGACCGGGAGGGCCAGGCCCATCGACGGGATCTCCAGGGCATAGTCGGGGAAGCGCCCGGCGTAGGCCAGGGCGTCCAGCAACCGGTGCACCGCCTCAACCAACGCCGACAGCCGCTCGACCTCCAAACGGACGCCCATCACCTCGACCCCGTACCGCTCCCCATGGCTTTCCCCCGAACCCGAGAAGGGGCGGACCGGCACGGCGAACCACCGGCCGTCAAGGAAACCCTCAAGGACATAGCCCGCTTCCCCGGCGTGCCCGCCGGGGGAAACGGGGCGCAGACGAAGCGGGAACGCGCCATCGGTCACCATCCCGATCCTCCTTCGCGCTCAGAAGAACCCCAACCCCACCTTCAGGGCCAGCCCGATCTGCGCGAGGGCCAGAGCGGCCAGCGTCGGCCGGACGGCTAGCCCCACCCAGCGCCGCCATCCCACCCGGAACCCGTGGCCCTCCAGCGCCGCATAAGCGACCACGTTCGCCGACGCGCCGATGGGGGTGAGGTTCCCCCCCACATCCGTCCCTAGGGAGACCGCCCACGTCATCAGGGAGAGCGCGGGCGCTCCCGCCTGGGCGGTGATGTGCTGCAAGGCATAGGCCATGCTTAAGGCGAACGGCACGTTATCAACCACCGCGGAGGACGCGGCCGAGAACCACAATAGGATGGAAGTCAACCCCAGCGGATGCCCGCTCAACCCCATGTGAACCGTCCCGGTCAGCATCTCGATGACGTGGGTTTTCTCCAGGGCCCCCACGATGGCGAACAGACAGATCAGGAAGAGCAACACCTCATAATCAATGCGGCGCAGGACACCCTCCACCCGGGATCCTCCCCAGGCCAGCAGGAGGGTCGCCGGGATCAGGGTGGCCAGCGGGGCCGTCAGGGGGATCCCCAGATGGCGCTCCAGCCAATGGTGCGTGCTCAGCAGGGCCACCGCCAGGGCCAAGGCGAGCAACCCCATGCGCAGCAGATGGGGATCCCGGATCATCTCCCCCGGCCGGGGCAACGCCAGCGCATCCGGGGACGGGCCGGCCCGCAGGCGCCGGGCCGACTGCCAGTAGGAGATGGCCGTTGCCGCCACCAGCCCGAGGGCGGCGATGGGGCCATTGTGGATGATGAAATCGTTCAACCCGAAGCCCAAGGTGAGCCCCAGGATGACGTTGGGGGGATCCCCCATCAGCGTCGCCGCGCCGCCGATGTTGGCCGCCACCACCTCCGCCACCACTACCGGGACAGGGTCGAAGCGCAACAGCCGGCCTAGCTCTAACGTGAGGGCGGCGAAGAACAGCATCACGGTGATCGAGTCCATGAGGGTCGCGAGCAGTCCGGTGACCAGCGGGAGGGCCAGGAGCAAACGTCGAGGCTCGCCCTTCACCCGGTGGGCCGTCTCCATGGCCAGGGCGCTGAAAAACCCCGCCTCGGAGAGCACGGCGATCAGAATGAACATCCCGAAGAGCAACCCGAGGGTCCCCCAGTGCACATAGGCGACCGCCTCCTCCACCGTGATCACATTGAACAGGAGAAGAAGGATCACGCCCATCCCGGCGGCCAAGACGCGGGGGATGCGCTCCAGGCCCAGAGCGATGTAGGTGGTGAGGAAGATCGAGACGGCAATCCAGGTCGGTGGGATCGTCCCCGCCATCGTCTCTCCTCCAGAGGGGATCAACTGGCCTGGATCTCAGCGGCCGCCGGCGGGAGGATCGGCCAGCGGGCCGCGCCGGGGATCGGCACCAGCCGGCCATCGGGATAGGCGAACACGCCCAGCTCCGGCAAATCCAACCCCTGCAGCTCCACCTCCGGGGAGACCCGGAGGCCGACCAGGGCGTCCAGGACCTTGAAGAAGACCCAGGAGACCCCGAAGGCCCAAAGGAAGGCCACAGCCGCCCCGATCGCCTGGGCCGCCAGCTGCCCGGCGTCCCCGTAAAACAGCCCCCGCACGCTGAGCCCACCGTAGTTCGCCGTCCCATCGGCGAATAGACCCACGGCCAGCTGGCCGAAGGCCCCGCATACGCCGTGGACCGAGATCGCACCCACCGGATCGTCCACCTTGGCCACCCGCTCGAAGAAGGCGACGCTCAGGCAGACCAGCACCCCGCCAATCGCTCCGATCAGGAAAGCGTTCATAGGGCTAACGTAGCCGCTCGGGGCGGTGATCGCCACCAGGCCGGCCAGCATGCCGTTGGCTGACATGGCGGGGTCGGGCTTGCCCGTAACCGCCCAGGTGTAGAGCATGGCTGCCAGCGCGCCTGAGCCGGAGGCCAGCATGGTGGCCAACGCCACTAAACCGATCCGCAGGTTCCCGTTGCCGGAGGCCCCCAGAGTGCTGCCCGAGTTGAATCCAAACCAGCCGAAGGCCAGGATGAAGACGCCCAGCAGGGCCATCACCAGGTTATGGCCGGGGATGGGATTCGGCGTCCCATCCCGGTTGTATTTGCCCAGGCGTGGCCCGAGCACGAGCGCCCCGGCCAAGGCCGTCCACCCCCCGATGGCGTGCACCACCCCGCTGCCAGCAAAATCGATGTAACCGGCCCCCAGCCCCAGGCGTCCGAGCTGAGCGAGCCACCCCCCGCCCCAGGCCCAGTTGCCATAAATCGGGTAGAGGAAGGCCCCCATGAACAGCCCATAGATGCAGAAGGCCGTCCACTTGAACCGCTCGGCCATGGCCCCCGTGGGGATGGTGGCCGCTGTATCCATGAACACCAACTGGAAGAGGAAGAGCACCGCCACGGCCACATCGTAAGCCCCATGGAGGAAGAACCCCTTGGTCCCGAACAGGCCCCAGTCCAGGCCTGCGATCCGCACGACGAACTCGCCGTCTAGCACCTTCAGCCCACCCAGGTTGGGCACCCCCACATGGCCGATCCCCCCAAACTGCAAGGCGAAGCCGATGGCGAAGTAACCCGCCATCCCCAGCAAGTAGATGACGAAGTTCATCGCCATGGTGTGGGCCGCGTTCTTCGCCCGTGTGAAGCCGGTTTCCACCAGAGCGAAGCCGGCCTGCATGAACATCACCAGGTATCCGGTGATCAGGGTCCACATGAAGTTGATGGCCAGGCGGTTCTGGTTGACCAGGTCCGCCAGCTTGACCGCGAACGGCTCTTGAGACTTCGCCTGCTCGAAGTCCTCCGCCGTCAGCGCCCCCGGCGCCACCCCGGCGAGATCCGGGCCGGAGCCGGTGGAATTCCCAGAGGGATCCGGCTGGGCCAGGGGCGGCGGGCCCGCATCGGCATGCGCCACGGCCGCCCCGGCGAGGGCCAACGCCGTCAGCATGATGAACGCCCCGACCCACCCGCACCATCGGCTCATCGTAGGACCTCCTGGATCTCGGCTAGCGATTCCACGCGCCGGCGGGCCGACCGCCGTAGGCAGCTGACCACAACCCCCCGAGCGCGTTCCCGCGCCCCCGGCGGCAGATACAGGCAGAACGATCCTTTGCCCTCCGGGCCCACCATCCGGATCCCCCATCGCTCCATCCGATAGCCCTCGAACTCCTCCCAGCGGCGGAAGAGGACGTTGTTCAGCGCCACTCCTTCTGTCGTGAAGCGGTAACGGATGGGAACTCCAAGGATGAGCAGGGCGAAGGCGATGATCGTTCCCTGCAGGGCGAAGGGCATCCATCCCCCCAGCGCTCCCAGGAGCGCCAAGGCCGCCAGGGCGTAGAGGTTCCGCCGATGCCATCGCCAGCGCTCCCGCCACCCCATCGGCACCTCCAGCACCGGGCGCCCCGGCACAGTTACCCCAATCGGCAGCCAAACCCGCCAGAGGGTCCAGAGGAGGGCCATGCTCACCAGCATGCCCGCCCACATCCCTATGCCTCCCAGATCTGCCTGCGCAACGGCCTCAACAGCCATGAGAGGTTCGGCAGCAGCGCCCGTCGGACGAAGCTTCCCCGTGATCGCTCCACCGCGCGTTGTAACAGCCGATCTACGTGCATTCGGGATAAACGATTCGGAGCCCTGCGGAGGGCGGCCTCTAGCTCCGGGATCGCCTGGGGGTACAATCCGAGGCGCATGAAGAACACCCCCCGTTCCAGCCGGACCACGAAGTGCTGGGGAGCTTGCTGGAGGGCTCGATCCAGGGCCGCCTGCGCGGCCTCCACGTCGAAGTGGAGCATGCGGATGCGCCCCAGGTAGGCCCACGCCAAGCCCCCGACCGTCCCCCCATCCGCCTCGGCGACCTGCCGCAATATGGCCTCAGCAGCTTCCACCTGGCCCGCCTCCAGGGCCTGCAACGCCTGCTCCAGCACCCGCTCCAATCGCCCGCCTCCCATCGGCGCTCCTCTCCCCTGCGGATCCCCCAAACGAACGGGGGAAGCCTGCCTTGTGGCTTCGGCCCTATGGTAAAAAGCGGGGGGAACTCTCGCTACGGGTCGAGGAGATGAAAATGCCGGGGGCACATTTGGGCCGCGTGCACAAATCGCTCCCCAGATTCCGGCGTTCGGGCCAGAGGAGGGGGAAAAGCGAGCGGGGCGGTCTGGGCTGCCCCGCTCGTCCGATGAATCTTGGAGAGGAACGGATCAATACACCTGGAAATAGCGCTCGATCTCCCAGGCGCTGACGTGGCGGCAGTAAGCCTCCCACTCCAGCCGCTTGGCCTCCAGGAACCGTTCCGCCGCCAGGGGGCCCAGCGCCTCC
>JBEPYX010000051.1:0-8120 GCA_041641155.1 Thermoflexus sp. | reverse complement strand
CAGTTCCCACCCCCCATCGCCGAGGAGTTCCACCGGGCCCTGCTGGAGGTCCGGCTGGGCTTCTCCATCTCCGAAGCCCTGGAGCACATGCGGGCCCGCGTGCCCAGCGAGGACCTCTCGCTGGCCATCACCGCCATCCAGATCAACCAGCAGGTTGGAGGGAACCTCGCAGAGTTCCTGGAACGGGTGGCGGCACGGATCCACGAGCGGGTCCACATCCAGAACGAGATCCGGGTGATGACCGCCTCCTACCGCCTCAGCGCCCATATCCTGGTGGCCCTCCCCCTCCTCCTCTGGCTGATCCTGTTTCCCATCAACCGGCGCTATATGATGCGCTTCTTCACCAGCGGCCTCGCGGGGTATGCGCTGCTCGGGTTGGTCCTCGTGCTGGTCCTCCTGGGCCTCCTGGTGATCCGGCGGATTACCCGCGTGAGCCTATGAGGCGATGGGATGGCCGCTCACCCGTTCTCCGGATCCGCTGGATGCCCCTCCAGGCGCGCCGCACCGACGGCTTGGGAGGCCACCCGCTGAAAACGATCCCATCCCCACGCAGGAGACGATGGGACCCAACGCCGGTGGGAGTCTCCCGGCGGGCGGGAAGCCTTCGACGGTGCGAAGGCTCTGCGGGAAATCCCGACGATCGGCCCGAAAAGTTGACCGCCGTCCGTCCCCTTCTATAATCCGAGGGAAGGGGGCGCCGCGCGGGGCCCCCGATCCGAAAGGTCAGGAGGGCGAGCTCTCCCATGGTGTTCCCCATGGGATGGGAGACGCCGAGGAGCCCGTTCTGCCGCCTGCTCAAGGGACGGGTGGACCTCTACCACGTGCCGTTCAGCGAGCGGTCCTCGCGCATGATGGTCTTCGCCGAGGACCTGAGCCCGGGGGTGCCTGGGCTGTTCATCAAGTTGGCGGAGCGCTGGGAGAAGCAACAGGAGAAATTCGGGGACTACCGCCAGCGCCGGCCGATCGTCGAGCGCCTGGTCTTCCTGAGCCCAGACGGCGAGCCGCTGCCCGCTTCGTTCACCACCTATCCCCACGCCGTGTTCTTGCACACCCCCCGCGGCCCCATCGGGATGACCTTCAACGACCCGGAGGCTTTGTACATCGCCCTGCCCCCGGAGGCCATCGGGGTCCAGTTCATCGCCCAGGCCGAGACCGCGCGGGCCGACCGCCGGGGCGGGATCCTGCGGGGGGTCCGGAACCTCTGCTATACCACCAACGCCCGCCTGCAGCGCAACCGGATCGAATCCGTCGGCCCTGGCCTCTTCCGGGTAACCTTTAGCGTTGAGCCGACGTCGGACGCAGCCGTGCTGCTCAACATCACCCCCCGCTTGGGGTTCAATCGGGCGATCCGCCCCGCCCTCCCGGTCTTCCTGGAGGCGGAGGCCCGGTGGCACGACTGGTTCGCCGCCGCCCCCCCGGTGGATGAGGCCCTGGCACCTCAGTATTACTATGCCTGGTGGGTGATGCGGGCCGGGCTGATCTCCCCCCGCTACTATATGACCCGGGAGGGGATGACCCCCAGCAAGATCCACTATGTGGGCGTCTGGCAGTGGGATGCCTGCTTCCACGCCCTGGCCTACCGCTATGTGGACCTGAAACTGGCCGAGGACCAGATCCGCTTGGTGCTGGACCATCAACGGGACGATGGGATGGTGCCCGACGCCGTCCACGACGAGGGTCGTGTGATGCGTTTGCCCTTCCCCGTGGACGCGGAGGTGACCAAGCCGCCCATCACTGCCTGGGCGGCCTGGAAGATCTATGAGATGGGCGGGGACCGGGATTTCCTGGATGAGATCTACGAGCCGTTGGTGCGGTGGAACCGCTGGTGGTTCGAGCGGAACGATGACGATCGGGACGGCCTGTGCCAATACAACCACCCGTATTCCTCAGGATGGGATGACTCCCCGGTGTGGGACGGGGGGATGCCGGTGGAGTCGCCTGATCTGAACACCTACCTGGTGATCGAGATGGAGCATCTCGCCCGCATCGCGGAGGTGATCGGGGAACGCCAGGACGCCGCGCGCTGGCAGGCCGAAGCGGAGGCCCTCACCCGCCGGATGATCGCCGCCATGTGGGATGAGGCGGCCGGGCTGTTCTGGCCGCTGCGGGGCGAGGCGCCCATCCGCATCAAGACCCCCCTGAGCCTCTACCCGCTGCTCACCGGCCGGCTCCCCCCGGCGATCGTCGAGCGCCTGATCGCCCATCTCGTGGATCCGCGGTCCTTCTGGCCGAGGTATCCGATCCCCACCGTGGCCCTGGACGATCCCCATTACAACCCGGAGCAGATGTGGCGCGGCCCCACGTGGCTCAACATCAACCGTCTGTTCATCGAGGGCCTGTTCCGCTGCGGATACGCCGACCTGGCCCGGGAGCTCCGGCGGCGGACCCTCGAGCTGGCCATGGGCCACCCCGATCTCTACGAGTATTACCATCCGGAGACAGGAGGCCGGCCGCCGCGCGCTGCCCCCATCTTCGGCTGGACCTCCGCCGTGTTCATCGATCTGGCCATCGAAGCGACGAAGGAGTCGCGGGGATCATAGCTGGGGTGACAGCGACTTAGGATGTACTGAATGCTTCGCCGTCAGATCGCGCGTTTGCTGAAAGCGCTTAGGGCAACCTGAAGCCCACCCTACGCCTCCAGGCCTGCGTCTCGAATGCCGCGGATCCGTCTGACCTTGGAGCGGATGGCCCACGGAGGGGAAGCCATCGGGCGCCACGAAGGCAAGGTGGTCTTCGTCCCCTTCGGCGTCCCCGGGGAGATCGTGGAGGTCGAGATCGTGGAGGATCGGGGCTCCTACGCCCGGGGGCGGATCGTGGCCGTGGTCTCCCCCTCCCCGGAGCGGACCGATCCTCCCTGTCCCCATTTCGGGGAGTGCGGGGGCTGTCACCTCCAGCACATGCGCTATGAGGCTCAGGTCCGATGGAAGGCGGAGATCGTGCGGGATCAGCTGCGCCGCATTGGGAAGATCGAGGACCCGCCGGTCCGTCCCACGATCCCCAGCCCCGACCCCTTCGGCTACCGCAATCAGGTCCAGTTCTCGATCTCCGCCGACGGCCGCCTGGGCTTCCAGGCCATGCGCTCCCACCGGGTGGTTCCCATCTCCCGGTGCTGGATCGCCCACCCCATGCTCCAGGAGCTCTATGAGGCCCTGGACATCGAGGGCTTGAGCCTACGGCGCCTCACCCTGCGCTGTGGCGTCCGCACCGGGGATCGCATGGTGATCTTCGAGACGGAGGGCGATGAGGTCCCCGTCCTTGAAACCGACCTGCGGGTCTCTTTGGTCCTCCTCACCGAGGAGGAGAAAGCCATCCCGCTGATCGGCCTGGATTACCTCACGGAGGAGGTGGGAGGCGTCCGGTTCCGCATCTCGGCCCCCAGCTTCTTCCAGACCCACACTGAAATGGCCGAACAGATCGTCCGCCGCGTCGTCGAATGGGCCGATCTGCACGGCACGGAGTCCGTGCTGGACGCTTATTGTGGCGTTGGGCTGTTCGCCGCCCATCTCGCCCCGCACGCCCGGCGGGTCGTGGGGATCGAGGCGCATCCGGCGGCGGCCGCCGACGCCCAGTATAACCTCGCCGGATTCCCCCACGTGGAGATCCGGACGGGGACCGTGGAGGCGGTGGCGCCGACGCTGGAGGGGCCCTTCGAGGTCGTGGTGGTGGACCCGCCGCGATCCGGCTGCTCGAAGGAAGCCCTGGACGCCCTACTGCGGCTGGCCCCGCGCCGTTGGATCTACGTCTCCTGCGATCCGGCGACCCTCGCCCGCGACGCCCGCCACCTCCTCGACGCCGGCTACCGCCTGCGGGAGGTCCAGCCGTTCGATATGTTCCCGCAAACGTATCATATCGAGACGGTGTCGCTGTTCGAGAGGCCCTAAGGGAATCCCTATAGGGAGGATCGCCGCGATGGGCAACGGCCGTCGGGTGGTCGCTGAGGCGACCCTCCCCTCGGGCCACCGGGTCGTCCTGGTGCAGGGGGATCTGACCGAGGAGGAGGCCGACGCGCTGGTGAACGCCGCCAACGCCTACCTGAAGCACGGGGGTGGCGTCGCCGGTGCGCTGGCGCGGAAAGGCGGCCCGCAGATCCAGGCGGAGAGCGACGAATGGGTGCGGCGCCACGGGCCGGTCCCGGTCGGCGGGGTGGCGGTGACCGGGGCCGGGCGCCTGAAGGCCCGCTTCCTGATCCATGCCGTGGGGCCGGTGTGGTCGGGCGGGACCCAGGGGGAGGACCGCGCGCTGGCCGAGGCGATCCGCAACGCCCTGGAGGCGGCCCGGGAGCGGGGATGCGAGCGGATCGCCATGCCGGCCATCAGCACCGGTATTTTCGGCTTCCCTAAAGAGCGGGCGGCGCCGATCGTCTGGGAGGCCATTGCCGCCTTCGCTGCCGCCCACCCCCACGAGCCGCCCCGGGAGATCCGGGTGGTGATCCTCGACGAGGCCACCTTACGTCCCTTCCTCGCCGCCTTCCAGGAACGGTTCGAAGGCCGCCCCGCCACCGGATAAGGTCCCCGGCCGGGATCCGAGGGCAGGCCCGTTGGGGGCCTTCGATCCTTCGTTCTACCCGGTCCCCAACAGGCGCACGAGGAGGGCCTTCTGGGCGTGGAGGCGGTTCTCCGCCTGATCGAAGATCACCGAGTGAGGGCCGTCCGCCACGTCATCGGTGATCTCCTCGCCGCGATGGGCCGGCAGGCAGTGCATTACGATGACATCCGGCTTCGCCCGGGCCACCAAGGCGGCGTTGACCTGATAGGGCGGGAACACCCGCCGCCGGATCTCCGCCTCCGCCTCCTGTCCCATGCTGGCCCATACGTCAGTGTAGATCACATCCGCATCCCGGACCGCCTCGACCGGATCGTGGGTGAACAGCAGGCGGCTGCCGCTGCGGGCGGCGAAGGCCTTCCCCCGCTCGATGACGGAGGCCTTCAGCATATAACCCGGCGGCGTCGCGATGGCGAAGTCCACCCCGAGCATGGCGCAGATGTAAAGCAGGGCGGTGGCCACGTTGTTCCCATCCCCCACGAAGGCCAGCTTCAACCCGCGCAGGCGCCCCTTCTTCTCGTAAATCGTGAGCATGTCCCCCAGGGCCTGGCAGGGATGCTCGTCGTCGGAGAGCCCGTTGATGACCGGGACCGTGGCGTAGCGGGCCATCTCCTCCAGGACGGCGTGGGCGAAGACGCGGGCCATGATGGCGTCCACATACCGGCTGAGCACGCGCGCGATGTCGGCCGCGCTCTCGCGCTTGCCCAAGCCCACCTCCTGCGGGGAGAGATAGATGGCGTCCCCGCCCAGGTGGCGCATGGCCATCTCGAAGGAGACGCGAGTGCGCAGCGAGGGCTTCTCGAAGATCATCCCCAGGGTCTTGCCGGCTAAGAGGGCCGGCCGCACCCCCGCCTTCCAATCCGCCTTCATCCGCGCGGCCTCGAGGATCAACCCCTCGATCTCCTCGGGGGACCAGTCCACGAGGGAGATGAAGTGGCGCAAAGTGCCCATCGCGCTCTCCTCTCCAAAGGAAGAGTGGGATGCCAGGGCGATCCCTCGCCCTGCCGATCCGAACGCCGGGATCCCCTTCAGGCCCACCGCCCCGGCGCCCTGGACGATGCTCCCGATCAGCTCGCCGCTCACCAGCATCCGCGCTGCGTCCGCATCCGGACATCCCCAGCACTTCCACACATCCCATTCCCCGGACAGGTCCCGAGGGCCTGCCGCTGAGGGTCAGGGCCAAGCGATCGTGCGGCGGGCCCGTGTGATCACCTCGTCATTCGGCCCACGGAGGATCAGGGTGCGCGCCCCTCGCCACTCCAACCATAGCACATCCCGTCCCTTCCAGAGGACCTGCCCCTCGGCCTCCCGGATCGGCCCGGCGCCGAAACGGTTGGCCGCATACGCCCGATAGGCCTCCACGAACTCCTGGGCCTCCGCCTCGCTGTCCCAGGCCACCGCGAGCACCAGCAAGTCCTGCCCAGCCGCCTCGTTCTCATAGACCGCGTACCGGTCGCCTCCCCAACCGGCCGCCGCTTCCTCCGCCCACGATGCGGGCAGGTACTCCTCCAGGTAGATCCGCAGGTAGAACTCCCCCAGGACGTTCTCATCCACGATGCGCCAGCCGCTCCCCAAGGTGCCGGTGAGGGGGGGCAGCGTCACCCGGATCGGCGCCTCGCGGCGATCGAACTTCTCCGGATGCAGGATCTGCTCCGTGGAGGCGGGCGGATCCCGGAAGGCGGCGTTGACCGCCTCCCATCCCCGCTGAATATATAGCCGCTGAACGAAGGCGAGGCCGGCGGTGTAGGGAAAGACGAGCTCCTCACGGATCGCCCGGGGGGCGCGGTCGAAAACCTCGCTGGGCTGGCGCTGGACGGCCTCCAACCACTCCGCCTGCTCGGCCGGGGGCAGGCGCTGCAGATAGAGCAACTGAGTGAGGGTGGCGTCCCCCTCCACCAGCGCCCGCCGGGCCAGCATCGCGTCATCGTCCAGATCCTTCGGCCGCTTGCGCTCATCATCGGTGAAGCCAAGGGCGATGAGATCGAAGTGCTGATCTTGGAGCAAGTGGGTATATTCATGGGCGAAAGTGACCCGCTCTAGCACTCCCGGCTGCTCCGACGCCTGGATCACGAAGAACTGTTTTGTGTCCGGGTCGTAGAAGCCGGCGATCTGCTCGGTGTAGAGATCCAGGAGGAACTCCCGCAGGTTGAAGTCCCGCGGCAGCAGATCGAAGGCCGCCAGGGTGAGCGCATCGCGTCGCGCCTCCTCCGGCGTGTAGTCCTCGTCGAATTTCTTCTCCTGATACGCCCTCAGCTCCGCCGGGGTCATCAAGGAGCGGGTGTAGGGGCCGGTCGCCCGCAGGCCCCGGATCCCCTCCACAGCCCGCGCGATCCCGTCGAAGACCTCGAGATCCGGCCTCGTCGCCGTCGCCGGGGCCGGGGTGGGAGAGGGCAGGATCGCGGAGGGGGTGGGAGACGGACGAGAGGGCGGCGCGGTGGAGGTTGCCGGGGTCAGGGTCGGAGGAGGAAGCGTGAGAGGCGGGGGAAGCTCCGCAGCCGACCGGACCCAGAGGATCGCCCCCACGCTGCACGCGAGCGCCACCAGCACCAGCAGCAGGATCCCGAGCCGTCGCATTGGTCACTCCCCAGAACGGACTGGGGGAATTGTCGCTCCGGAGCGGAGGAAGGTCAATCCGATGTGGGCAGCTGCTCACCTGCTCAGTCGCGCCAACAACGCCGCATCCGAGCGGCGGCGGCGGGCGAAGACCTGCCGCCGCTTGCGGGCCATACGCGGCCAGGTGAGGAGGCCCATCAGCATCCCCCGCAGGCGAGCCCGCGCCGCAGCGCCCCGCCACGCCTGGAGCGCCTCTCCGGCGATGCGGAGCTGGGCGCGCAGCACCCGCGGCCAGAACCGCCGCAGCAACCCCGCGGGGTAATCCTTAGCGATCAGGTAAAGGAAGTTGCGGCCGTTGTAGAAGCTGGCGATGGGCCCACCGCCCGTCGCGCTGAGCTTGTGATACACGACCGCGGTGGGGACATACCAGCAGTTCCATCCGGCGATCTGCGCCCGCCAGGCCAGATCCACGTCCTCACACGAGAAATAGAAGTCTTCGTCGAAGAGCCCGATGTCGGCGAACAGCTCCCGCCGGTAGGCGGCCGCCGCCCCGCAGGCGGAGAACACCTCTTCCTCCCGGTCGTATTGGCCCACATCCCGCTCCCAAACCCCCCGGTTCCCCGGGATGCCATCCACCCGGTAGTAGTCCCCGGCGGAGTGGAACACATCGCGGCGATCGAAGAGCAGGATTTTAGAGGCCACGAGGCCGGCGTCGGGATGGCGCGCGAAGGCGGCCGCCAGGGCCTCCA
The DNA here is from genome assembly GCA_041641155.1 of Thermoflexus sp. Classification (GTDB taxonomy): domain Bacteria; phylum Chloroflexota; class Anaerolineae; order Thermoflexales; family Thermoflexaceae; genus Thermoflexus. Next base: position 276 of record JBEPYX010000051.1, on the reverse strand, counting down.
GCCACGTCGGGGCCGCCTCCGTGTCGTTGTTCAAGAGCGCTATGATCTCCCCCCGCGCGGCGCGGATCCCTGCGTTCACCGCCCCAGCAAAGCCCCGATTGCTCCCCAGCGCCAGGACGCGGACCTCGGGGTAGCGAGCCAGGAGCGAGAGGGAGTCGTCCGTGGAGCCGTTGTCCACCACCAACACCTCACGGCGGGGGTAAGTTTGCCGGCGCAGGGCCTCCAGGCAGGTCGGGAGGTGGACCGCGCCGTTCCAATTGGGGATGATCACAGAGA
>JBEPYX010000050.1:0-8132 GCA_041641155.1 Thermoflexus sp. | reverse complement strand
GTTACAACAAGGGCGGGCTGGTGGTGAAGGTGGGCCGGTTGCGCGGGTTCATCCCCGCCTCCCATGTGGTGCCTCAGGAGGCGGGGGAGGAGAAGCTCCCCGTGGAGCAGCGGCTCAAGCGCCGGATCGGCCAGCGGATCCATGCCCGGATCATCGAGGTGAACCCCGAGGCCAACCGTCTGATCCTCTCCGAGCGGGAGGCTCAGCAGGAGCTCCGGCGGCGCCAGAAGGAGGAGCTCCTGGCCCGTCTGGAGCCCGGGATGCGGTTGAAAGGGCGGGTGATCAGCCTGACGGATTTCGGGGCTTTTGTTGATCTGGGCGGGGCAGACGGCCTGATCCACGTCAGCGAGCTCTCCTGGCGTCGGGTGAACCATCCTCGGGAGGTCCTGTCGGTCGGCCAGGAGATCGAGGTGGAGGTCCTCAGCGTGGATCGGGAGCGGAAGCGCATCGCCCTGAGCCGCAAGCGGGTGGAGCCGGACCCATGGCAGCAGGCGATCGCCCAGCTGCGGGAGGGGCAGCTCGTGGAGGTGGTCATCACGCGGCTCACCAACTTCGGGGCCTTCGCGGCCTTGAAGGAGTTCCCCCAGGTGGAGGGCCTGATCCACGTCTCGGAGCTGGCGGAGCACCGGGTGAACCATCCTAAAGAGGTGGTCCGGGAGGGGGAGGAGGTAGTGGTGCGGTTGATCCGCATAGACGCCGAGAACCGCCGGCTGGCCCTCAGCCTGCGCCGGGTGACGTCCCCGGAATATGCGATGCTGGATTGGGAGATGGCCCAGGCTCGCCTTCGGGCTCGCGAGGAGGCGGGATCGGAAGGGCCCTCCTGAGGCGCATCGTGGTCGTCCAGCCCGCGAGCGGCCATCCGGAGGGCGGGGCGCCCGAGGCGCCCCGCTTTCTCTAAGCGCCCGACCGGGCCGTCCGAAAGTCGGGGCGATCCTCTGGGGGCCTCCGCCTGTTTCTCAGGCAAAACTAACGGAGCGAGGGGCGGCGTGTTATACTAAGAGCGGAACCGGCTGCGCGACCGCTCCGGATCCACCCTGCAGTCGGTTTGAAGGAGGACGCTGTGTCCAGCAAGCTGGATCGGTTTACCCAGCGGGCCAGGCGGGTGCTGGCGTTGGCTCAGGAGGAAGCTGAGCGCCTGAACCATGCCTACATCGGCACCGAACACCTGCTCCTGGGCCTGGTCAAAGAAGAGAACGGCATCGCCGGCCAGGTGCTCCGGCGTCTGGGGGTGACCCCGCAGAAAGTGGAGGAGATGGTCCTCCGGATGTCGGGCTCCGGCCGCCGCACCCCGCACAGCAAGCCCGATCTCACCCCCCGCATCCGTCGAGTCATCGAGCTGGCCGTGGATGAGGCCCGGCGGATGGGGCATCATTACATCGGCACCGAGCACCTCCTCCTCGGGCTGGTCCGGCTGGGTGACGGGATGGCGGTGGACATCTTGAAGAGCCTCGGGCTCTCCCTGGAGCAGATCCGCCGCGAGACCAACCGGGCGATCCAGGAGACGACGGCGGTCTCTCGGCCCCGGCGGGAGCGCCCGAAGACCCCGCTGCTCGACCAGCTGGCCATCGACCTGACGGCGCTGGCGGAGGAAGGGAAGCTGGACCCGGTGATCGGTCGGGAGCAGGAGATCGAGCGGGTGATCCAGATCCTCTCCCGCCGGACCAAGAACAATCCTGCCCTGATCGGAGAGCCGGGGGTGGGGAAGACCGCGATCGTGGAAGGGCTGGCCCAGCGCATCGTGGCCGGCGAGGTCCCCGAGCCCCTCCTCAACAAGCGGGTCCTGCAGCTGGACGTGGCCTCCCTGGTGGCGGGGACGATGTATCGGGGTCAGTTCGAGGAGCGGCTGAAGCGGGTGCTCGAGGAGCTGAAGAGCGCCGACTGCATCCTGTTCATCGACGAGATGCATATGCTGGTCGGCGCCGGCGCAGCCGGCAGCGCGGTGGACGCGGCCAACATCCTGAAGCCGGCCCTGGCCCGGGGCGAGATCCAGTGCATCGGGGCCACCACCTTCGACGAATATCGGAAATACATCGAGAGCGATGCGGCCCTGGAACGCCGCTTCCAGCCGGTGGTGGTGGAGGAGCCCACCATTGAGGAGACCATTGAGATCCTGCGGGGCATCCGCCATCGCTACGAGGAGCATCATAAATTGACCATCACCGATGAGGCCATCGAAGCGGCCGCTCGGCTCTCGGCCCGCTACATCCCGGAGCGCTATCTTCCCGACAAGGCCATCGACCTGATTGACGAGGCTGCGGCGCGGGTGCGGATGTATAAGGCCGCCCGCTGGCCGAGCCTCCAGAAGGTCTACAACGAGCTGCGTGCAGTGCAGCGGGAGCGCGAGGAGGCCCTGGCCGAGCGCCGCTACGAGGACGTGGCGGACCTCAAGGCCCGCGAGGAGGAGTTGCAATCGCAGCTCCAGCAGCTGCGCGTGCGCAGCGAGATCGACGAGGGGCCTCGGGTCACCGCCGAGGACATCGCTGAGGTCGTCTCGATGTGGACCGGCATCCCGGTGAGCCGCATCGCCGGGGACGAGTCCCAGCGCCTGCTCCAGATGGAGGAGGAGCTGAAGAAGCGCATCGTTGGCCAGGACGAGGCCATCAGCGTCATCTCCCGCGCGGTGCGGCGGGCCCGCGCTGGCCTCAAGGACCCCCGCCGGCCGATCGGATCGTTCATCTTCCTGGGCCCGACCGGGGTGGGGAAGACCGAGCTGACGAAGGCGCTGGCGGAGTTCCTCTTCGGGTCTGAGGATGCTCTGCTCCAGCTGGACATGTCGGAGTTCATGGAGCGGCACAACGTCTCCCGCCTAGTTGGGGCGCCGCCCGGATATGTCGGTTATGAGGACGCCGGCCAGCTGACGGAATACGTCCGCCGCCGGCCCTATTGCATCGTGGTCTTCGATGAGATCGAGAAGGCCCACCCCGATGTGTTCAACATGCTCCTTCAGATCATGGAGGAGGGCCGGTTGACCGACGCCCGAGGGCGCAAGGTGGATTTCCGCAACACGATCATCATCATGACCTCCAACATCGGGGCGGAGACCATCCGCAAAGCGCACCTGGGGTTCCCGACCCAAAAGCAGGAGGACATGGACCTGGAGCGGCGCTACCGGGAGATGCGGGAGAAGCTCCTCAATGAGCTGCGCAAGGTCTTCCGGCCGGAGTTCCTCAACCGGGTGGACCAGGTGGTGGTCTTCCGGCCGCTCAGCCGCGAGGACATCCTCAAGATCGTGGACCTGGAGCTGGGCAAGGTGGCCACCCGCCTGAAGGAGCACCGCCTGAGCATCGAGGCCACCCCGGCCGCCAAGGCCTTCCTGGCCGATAAGGGCTATGACCCCGAATACGGGGCGCGCCCGCTCCGCCGGGTGATCCAAAACCTGGTGGAGGACGCCCTCTCCGAGGGGATGCTGGCCGGGCGGTTCGGGCCGGGCGATATGGTGGTGATCGATGTGGAGGGGGACCAGCTGGTCTTCCGCCCCCGGGGGATCGAGGAGCTGACCCCGCCCCCCGCCCTGATCGTGGAAGGTTGACCCAGCGGCAAGCGGACGGGGGTTGGGCGCGGACGCCGGAGACGCGGCCCAACCCCCGTTTCTTTACGGATCACTCCAGCCCGTATTCCCTCCATCGCCGGTCCACGAGGGCTCGGATGTCCGGGCTCATCTCGATCCGCTCCGGCCACCCCCGCGGATGACCCTCCTCCGGGCCCTTCGCCGTGGCGTCGATGCCGATCTTCCCCCCGTAGGCCCGCAGCGGCGCAACATGATCCAGATGATCGACCGGCCCTTCCACGATCACCACGTCCCGCTTCCAATCCACGTTCCCCAGCACCTGCCATGCGACCTCCGAGAGGTTGTGAACGTTCACCCAATCGTCCACCACCACGATGCATTTGGCGAGGCTGAGCAGCCCCAGCCCCCACAGGCCGAAGATGACCTTCCGGGCGTGGCCCGGGAAGCGCTTGCGGATGCTCACGATGACCAGGTTATGGAAGACCCCCTCAGCAGGCATGTTGTAATCCACCACTTCGGGGAGGACGAGGCGGACCAGCGGGAGGAAGAGGCGCTCGGTCGCCTTCCCCATCCAGTAGTCCTCCATCGGCGGGCGGCCGACGATGGTGGTGGGGTAAATCGGGTCCCGTCGATGGGTGATGGCGGTGATGTGCATCACGGGGAAGGGCTCCGGCGGCGTATAATAGCCCGTGTGATCACCGAAGGGGCCCTCCATCCGCTGCTCCCGGGGATCGATGTAGCCCTCGATGATGATCTCCGCATGGGCGGGGACCTCGAGGGGTTGGGTGATACAGGGGACCATCTCCACCGGCCGGCCGCGGAGCCACCCGGCGAGCAGATATTCATCAATGTCCGGGGGAAGCGGCGCGCTGGCCGACCAGATGCATGCGGGGTCCCCGCCCAAGGCGACCGCGATCGGGATCCGCTCCGCCCCCACCGCCCGGGCCGCCCGCTCATGCTCCGCGCCCCCCTTATGGATCTGCCAGTGGACCCCCAGCGTCCGCTCGTCGTGGACCTGGAGGCGGTAGAGGCCGACGTTCCGCTTGCCGGTGCGGGGATCCCGGGTGATCACCTGGCCCAAGGTGATGTAGCGGCCGGCGTCCTTGGGCCAGCATTTTAAGATCGGCAGGCGGTCGAGGGATGGGCGCTCCGTTTCCACCACCTCCTGACAGGGGGCGCGGGAGACCCGTCGAGGACCCAGGCCGATGCCCCGCAAGGCCCCCAGCGCCTGGCCCAGCCGTTCGAAGGCCTCCCCCAGGCTCTGGGGGACCTCCGGGCGGAGCAGGGCTTCCAGCCGTCGCCGGAGCTCCTCCAGGTCCTCCACCCCCAGGGCCCATGCCATCCGCCGCGGGGTGCCGAACAGGTTAATCACCACCGGGATCCCCTTCCCGTCCACGTTCTCGAAGAGGAGGGCCTTGTTGCGCGCCGCCGGGCCTTTCATCACCCGGTCGGCGATCTCGGTGATCTCCAACTCCGCGGAGACCGGAGCGCGGATGCGGATCAGCTCCCCGGCCTGTTCCAGTCGGTTCAGGAACTCGCGCAGGTCACGATAGGCCATCGGGTCCTCCCGTTCGGGGGGCCCAGGATACGTGAAGGGCCTTCCCCGTCGCTGTCCCGGTATTTTATCCCCACCCGACGGCCTGTCGCATTGGGTGCTGAGGGTCTCCCTTCGGCGGCCCCCATCCCCCGAAACGGGACGGGCGGGGGCCTGCCCCCTGGCCCCACCCGGGATGGATTTCCGCCCCGCCTAGATCGGTCCGCTATAATGGGGGTAGCCTAACCGTTCGGGAGGTTCGCATGCCGATGGTGCGGAAAGTCCAGGGGGTGCTGTATCGGGTGCAGGATCTGGCCCGGGCGAAGGCCTTCTATGGGGAAACCCTGGGCTTGCCCCTGCGGGGGGAGGATCCCGAGGGACGGTGGGTGGAGTTCGGCCCACCCCGAGGGCCGTGGATCCTACTGCATCAGAGCTCGGAGGGGTCTGTCGGAAACACGGGGGGCGGCGCTCTATTTGAAGTGCGCAACGCTCGGCGGGTCCTCAACCGGCTGAAGCGCCAGGGGGTTCGGGTGGGCGATCTTTACGAGATCCCTGGGGCGATGGTGGTGGGAACCTTCTACGATCCGGATGGGAACCCCCTGCATGTGGTTCAGTCCCTGCTTCCGAAACCCCCACGGCGCCGCAGGGCCCCCGGGGGAGCCGCGGGCGAGGAAGGCAGCCGCCCCGAGGGCGAGTGAGCGGCCGGAGGGGAGATCGGCCGTGGCGCGCTCCGCGCTCCAGGCGGGCCTCTGAGGCGGGCGTCGGAGGCGTCTGGCCTCGCTTCCACCCGTTGGGATTCCCCAGCCCCATTGGGCGGTTTGGGGAGGCGTGGTTCCCTATGGGACGAGCGCTGCGGATTGCGATCGACGGGCCGGCGGCCTCCGGGAAGAGCACCCTGGCCCAGCGGCTGGCGGCCCATCTCGGCTACGCGTATGTCGATACCGGGGTGATGTATCGGGCGGTCACCTGGGCGGCCCTGCACAAAGGGATCCCCTTGGAGGACGAGGCGGCCCTGGCGCAGCTGGCCGAGACCCTGGATCTGGAGATCCTGCCCCCGACGGTGGCGGATGGCCGTCCGTATACCGTGCGGGTGGAAGGGGAGGACATCACGTGGGCGCTTCGGAGCCCGGAGGTGGATGCGGCGGTCTCCCAGGTCTCGGCCTACCCCAGCGTCCGCCGCGCTCTGACGCAGCGCCAGCGCCAGATCGGGCTGCGCGGCCAGGTGGTCATGGTCGGGCGGGACATCGGCACCGTGGTCCTACCGGAGGCGGATCTGAAGCTCTACCTGGACGCCGATCTGGAGACCCGGGCGCGGCGCCGTTACCGGGAGCTTCGGGAGCGGGGGCAGGCGGTTTCGTTCGAGGAGGTCCTGGAGGCCATGCGGCAGCGGGACGCCCTGGATCAAGGGCGTGAGGTGGCTCCCCTGCGCCCGGCCCCAGACGCGGTGGTCCTGGACACCACCGCCCTGGATATCGAGGAGGTGTTCCAGCGGGTGCTTGCCCTCATCGCCGCTCGGTGTCAGGAGACGCCCCATGTGGCGGGTTGAACTGCACGCCCACACGGTCTACTCCCCCGACAGCTGGATCTCCTTGGAAGATTTCCTCACCGCCTGCCGCCGGAAAGGACTGGATCGGGTGGCGGTGACCGATCACAACACCATTCAGGGGGCGCTGCGGCTCAAGGAGAAGGCGCCCGATTGGATCATCATCGGCGAAGAGATCCGGGCCCGCGAGGGGGAGGTGCTCGCTTACTTCATCGAACGGGAGATCCCCAAAGGCCTTTCCCTGGCGGAGACGATCGAGCGGATCCGCGAGCAGGGCGGGGTGGTGGCCCTTCCCCACCCCTGCGATCGGGCGCGCGGCTCCGCGGTGGGCCGGCGGACCGCTGAGGCGGTCATCCCATGGGTGGACGCGGTGGAGGTCTTCAACGCGCGGTGCGTGTTCCCGGGCGATAACGCCTGCGCCGCGGCGCTGGCGGCCCGCTTCGGCAAGCCCGGCTTCTCGGGCAGCGATGCCCACACCCTCGGGGAATTGGGGCGGGCGTGGACAGCCCTTCCACCCTTTGAGGACGCGGAGAGCTTCCGCCAGGCGCTGCGCCAGGCCCGTCCCACCGCTCGCCTGAGCCCCCCTTGGGTGCATCTGGCCTCCGCCTGGGCGAAGTGGATCCGCGCCCGGCGGGGATCCATGACCTCCCGCTAATCCGGCCAGATCAGCCACCCGGCCTCCGGATGCCGCTCCACCCGCATCGGGACCTCGTAGGCGGCCTCCAGGAGCGCTGGCTGGAGCACCGCCTCCGGCGGCCCGAAGGCCAGGGCCCGCCCGTTTTTGAGCAGCAGCAGGTGATCGCAGAAACGGGCAGCCAGATGGAGATCGTGCACCGCCAGCACGCCGGCCATGGATTCCGCCTGGAGCATCTGGCGGATCAGCCGGAGGAGGCGGATCTGATGCTTCAGGTCGAGGTGGGCGAAGGCCTCGTCCAACAGCAACACGCGGGGGGTCTGGGCGAAGGCGCGGGCGATGAGCAACCGCTGCCGTTCCCCCCCTGAGAGCGTCCCCACGAGCCGCTCCGCAAGGCCGTGGGTCTCCGTGCGGACCATCGCCTGCTCGATGCACCGACGGTCCGCGTCGGAGAGCGGGGAGAGCCAGGAGAGATACGGCGTCCGCCCGAACGCGACCACCTCCTCGCCCGTGAACGCCTCGGGGATCGAGGCCCCCTGGGGCACCACCGCGATCCACCGCGCCCGACGCTCCGGGGGGAGGGTGTGCAGCGGCACGGTCTCCCACCAGATCGCGCCGGCCCGGATCGGGATCACGCCGCTCAGGGCGCGGATCACCGTGGTCTTCCCCGCACCGTTGGGGCCGATCAGCCCCACCGCCTGTCCGGGCGCCACGGAGAAGCTTAACCCCGAGACGACCACCTGATCGCCGTAGGCGATCCACAGATCCTCCACCCGAAGCACAGCCGCCTCCCGACTGAGGTGGATGCGGGGGGAGGTCCATCCATCTCCCCTCAGTCTAGGGAGGATCCCAGGCGGTCGCAAATCGAGCCGGATCCCGGTGCGGGCGGGGGCCGAAGGCAGGAATCGGCGAA
>JBEPYX010000049.1:0-8167 GCA_041641155.1 Thermoflexus sp. | reverse complement strand
AGCTGACGCTGAAGGCTTACTACAAGGAATACGGATTGAAGTCGGTCTCCTGCCGTTATTTCACCGTCTACGGCCCGCGGGGGGTGGAGAACCATGCCATCATCGCCCTGATCGCCAAGGCGTTCATTGGCCAGAATCCTATCGAGGTATGGGGGGATGGCTCCCAGGTGCGCAACTGGACCTATGTGGACGACATCGTGCGGGGGACCCTCCTGGCAGCGGAGAAGATCGATGATGGGACGGCGATCAACCTGGGCACGACGGAGCGGATCCGAGTGGTGGATGCGGTGCGGATGATCCTGGAATACACGGGCCATCGGGCCGAGATCCGCTTCCGGCCGGACATGCCGGTGGGGCCGTTGAACCGGGTGGCGGATAACACCCTGGCCAAGAAACTTCTGGGCTGGGAGCCTCAGGTGCCGTTCCGCGAAGGACTGAAGCGCACCATCGACTGGTATTTCGCCACCAAAGATCGGGAACAGGTGCGCCGCATCTTGAGCCGCATGCTGACGGAGCGATGATCCCTGGGCTCGCACGGGGCAATGCACATCGCCCTGGGCTATCGCTGGTTTCCCGCGGCCGTTGGCTATCACATTGAGCGGGCGCTTCGCGCCCTGGGCCATACGGTGACGTACATCGGCCTGCCATGCGACCAGCGGGCCGGCTATGACTCGACGGTCCCGGTCGACGAGATCTTCGCCGCCCTGCCCCAGAAGCCGGACCTCTATCTCTGGGTGGATCCGGCCGGGCGGTATTTCCCGCCCGGGATCGAGCGCCTGCCCATCCCCACCGCCGGCTACCTGGTGGACGTCCACCTGGGGCGCTGGCGGGAGCAGGCCGCCCGCTTCTTCGACGCGGTCTTCATCGCCCAGAAGGATTACCTGGAGCGGTTCCGGCGCGCGGTGGGCCACGATCAAGTCTACTGGCTCCCCTTGGCGGCCGCCTCGGACGTCCATTACGATCACCATCTCCCTCGCATCTACGAGGTGGGCTTCGTGGGCCATATCGCCCGCGCTCACCGCCGCACCCCCCGCGCCCGCCGGCTCCGGCAGATCGCCGGGCGGTTCCACACCAACGACTGGGCTCGGGTCTACACGCCGGAGGAGGTCGGGCGCATCTACAGCCAGTCCCGTATCGTCTTCAACTGCAGCATCGCCGGCGACGTAACCATGCGGGTTTTCGAAGGCGCCGCCTGCGGGGCGCTGGTTCTGACGGATGCTATCGCCAACGGCCTAGAGGAGCTGTTCGAGATCGGGCGGGAGATCGTCGTCTATCGGGATGACGCCGATCTGATGGAGAAGATTGAATACTATTTAACGCACGAGGAGGAGCGCGAGGCCATCGCCCGGGCCGGCCAGCGACGGGTGCTGCAAGAGCACACGTATCTCCATCGGATGCAGCGGCTGGTCGAGGTGGTCTCTGCCCCCGGGTTCCGGCTCCTGGCCCCCATGCGCGCCGCTCCCCCGTCGGAGCGATGGCGGGCGCGGCGGGAGGTCTACATTCACCTGCACATGGTGGATGCGCTCCTGGATGAGGCCCAGCGCCTCGGATGGGGCCCCTTGCGGCGGGCTTGGGCGGCCTACCCCGCGTGGCTCCGAAGGCTGCTCCTATGAGGGGGAAAGGGACTTGCCCGGTCTGCAGATCCATCGGCTCTATGCCGGTGATCGCCCGGAAAGGCTTTCGCTACGTTCGGTGCGATGGATGCGGCACGGTCTGGGTGGACCCCATGCCGTCGGCCGAGGAGGCGAAGGCCTTCTATCAGGACCCCGCTTATTTCTCCGGGGACGCGGAGATCGGGTATCGGGATTACACAGCGATGCATCGGGCGCTGACCCCGCATTTCCGCCGGCGGCTGCGCCTCCTGGCCCGATGGCGGCCCCGGCGCGGGCGGCTGCTGGATGTCGGCTGCGCCGACGGTTACTTCCTGGAGCTGGCCCGGGCCGAGGGCTGGGCGGTGGCAGGGGTGGAGGTCTCGGAGGGGATGGCGAGGGAAGCCGCGAGGCGGTTGCAGGTTCCTGTGGCCACCGCGCTCGAGGAGCTGCCCCCGGGCGCTTATGACGTCATCACGCTCTGGGAGGTTGTGGAACACTTCCCTCAGCCGGTGACGGAGCTGCGCCGATTGGCGGAGCGGCTCCGGCCGGGCGGGTTGCTGATGCTCTCTACTCCGAACGCTGGTCACTGGCAGGCCCTCCACGCCCCCGAACGCTGGATCAGCTACCGACCTCCCGCGCATCTGGTGCTTTTCACGGCGGATTCGCTCCGCCTGGGTCTGGAACAGGCCGGCCTGGTGGGGATCCGCATCTGGAAGACCGCCCCGCTGCCGCCGCTTCCCCGCTGGCTAGAACGGGCCACCGCGCCGCTGGCCCAGCGCCTGGCCGATGGGAGCGCCCGCCCATGGTGGGCAGCCCTCTTGCTCTGGCGGGCGGTCCGCCTGTGGGGATGGGCATGGCAGCGGATCGCTGCCCCCCACTTGGACATCTTTATGACCCTAGAGGCGCTGGCATGTCGGCCCGGGTGATCCGCGTGCTGCACATCGCCCGTTATCGCGCGCCCTCCATGGAGCGCAAGCTGGAGTGCATGGCCGCCCGGCCCGACCTGGCCCTCTGGTTGGTCCGTCCGGCCGTTTGGCGGGATGCCTTCGGGGAGCGGCGGGTGGAGTGGGCGGTGCCGGGATGCCGGGTGGTTCGAGTCCCCATGCTGGGCCGGCCCGACGATCCGCATCGCGCCCTCTATCGGACCCTGACGTTCGGTCTGCTCTCCATCCGGCCGCACCTGATCCACGCTGAGGAGGAGCCCGACAGCCTGGCTGCCCTGCAGATTGCGATCGCCCGCCGGCTGTTCGCCCCTCGGGCGCGGCTGATCCTTCATACCTGGCAGAACATCAACCGCCCCAAGCGCTGGCATGTGGGGTGGGTCACGCGCATCTCGCTGGGCGAGGCGGATGCCATCCTCTGTGCCAACCAGGAGGCCGTGCGGGTGCTGCGGGAGATGGGGTATGCGGGGCCCGCCGCGGTCCTCCCACCCATCGGGGTGGATACACGCCTCTTCCGCCCTTCGGAGCGCCGGGCCCGGGCCGGGGCCTTCCGGGTCGTCTACGCCGGACGGTTCGTCCCCGAGAAGGGGCTGGACACCCTGCTGGAGGCGGTGGCCGGGGTGGATCAGGAGGTGGAATTGTGGCTGATCGGCGAGGGGCCGTATCGCGCGGCCCTCCAAGAACGGGCCCGGCGCCTGGGCATCGACGATCGGGTCCGGTGGATCCCGGCCGTCCCGCCGGACCGGATGCCGGCGCTTTTATCCCAGGCGGACGTGGTCGTTCTACCTTCCCGCACCACGCCGGTCTGGAAGGAGCAGTTCGGCCGGGTGCTGGTGGAGGCGATGGCGTGCCAAGTGCCGGTGGTGGGCTCCGATTCCGGCGCCATCCCCGAGGTGGTCGGCGACGCTGGGCTGCTCTTCCCCGAGGGGGACGCCGCGGCGCTGGCGGAGTGCCTCCGGCGCCTGATGGAGTCCCCCGACCTGCGCCGTGTGTTGGGCGAGCGCGGATACGCACGGGCCACGACGCTTTACAGCCCGGAGCGGATTGCGCATCAAACGCTCTTGTTCTACGATCGAGTGCTGGGGGGAGGATCCGCCATGGCGGGCTCGCCCTGATCGCCCCGCCGTCTCGGGGTCTTTTGGAGGAAAACCGGCCCCTGGCGAGACCAGCCACCAAGCTCATGGTCTGGCTACCTGAACTGGCGGCGGGATCAAACCGTCTTGCCCTGGGGCTTCCCTCCGACGAAGATGGCACGTTCCGCATCCCACCACGCAAGCGTATCCTCTGATTCGGAGCGATGAAGTCGGGGGATGGGGAAACAAGGGGGCGGAGGAGCCATTCTCCTCCGCCCCATAGATTTCTCTGTTCTACAAACGTCCTCAGCGGGATGACGATATCCAGCCGCTCTCTGGTCCCAAGTTTCTACGCTCCTGCCCAACTTGGCCGGATCATCATCCACGAGCCCCACAACCTGGTGCGTGCCCTCGCCATATTCGGCCCGGGCCTGGGCGATGGTGCGGCCGGCCCAGCCGGCGCCGATGCTGAGGGCGCGGCAGCGGAAGAGGAGCTGGGAAACGACCAGGGTGTGGAGGCCGCGTCCGACTAACAGGAGACAGGAGGAAAAAGGCAAAAAGAGAACGACGAGAGGTGGGGAGGGCCGGGGTCAGGTAGGGGATGAGCAGGTAGACAACGACGGTAACGGCGCCGGTCTAGAGCATGGCGGGGGCGGCGGCGCGAAAACGCCCGGCCACCCGCAGATCGTAGGCGTCAAAGGCGTGGGCCAGGGGGAGCCAGAGAGCACTGAGGAGCAGGAACCAGAGGGGGTGCTGGATGAGCGATCCCCAGTCCAGGCCGTGCTGGCTCCGCAGGGCGAGGCTCAAAAGTAGGGCGCCGTTCACCGCCAGCAAGTCCAGGCCCATCAAGAGCAGACGGCGCTCGGCGAAGGGGAAGGGAAGACGGGAATGGGAGAGAGAAACCCACACGCCAGCAGGGGAACCGACCTCTGGGACGTCGGGGTTATTGATTTCTGAGCGTGGGTCCATAGGGCTTTGATTTCCGGATTGGATTATACAGGCGGCTTTGGGGACGGTTCAGACCTTCCAAGCATCCCAGCACGCCAGCGAAAGAGATGGCGCAGGCCCTGCTCAGGCCGTGCTCTTTGATATACATTGGCGAACCTGGTTGGTTTGCTCGAGGAATGCGGATCACGCGCGGGCTTTGCAAACACGATCCCAACCGTAGTGTAATGACAGGTAATAACGTTTCAAGTTCGCAACGCGATGGTGGTCAGAGGCCCAAAGCCTCCGCGTAGGCACTAATGATCACATCCCGTTGGAATTTGTGCTCGTAGACGCGGCGCGCATTGATAGAGGCTCGATGGAGATCATCACGAGAATCTATAAGTTGCTCCAAGACTGCCCTCAGCTCGGCCCCATCTCGTACGTTCCAACCGCAGCGCTCCTCCCTAACAAGCCGGGCGATCTCCGACTCCTCAGACATCAGAGTGATGAGTGGCTTACCTGCAGACAAGAAGGTGAACGCCCGAGATGGCAAAGCCAAACGTTCCAATCCCGGCTGCAATACAACAAGGCACAGATCTGCCGCAGCGACCAGCTGCTGGAACCGTTCCGCTGATTGGTATGGGAGGAAATGTACGTTGGAGAGAGCCTCCTCTTGAACACGCCGCACCAGGTGAGCCCGCCTGATTCCATCTCCCACGAAGAGGAAACGCACACGCTTATCTTGAAGCATGGCAGCGGCATCGATGATCGGATCGAGAGGATGCAATAGCCCCATATTGCCAGCGTAGAGCACCAGAAGCTCCTCCTTTGCGAGGCCGAGTTCCTCTCGGATCGAGTCATCTCGCTGGAGCATTGGGAACTCAGGCAGTCCCCACAGCGGGATCACCATCAGCTTCAGCGGATTTGTTCCCTTTGCTTCTAATGTTCTTCTCATGCCGTCTCCAAGCACGATGACTCTGGTCGCTCGAGAAAGAATAAACCGGTCAACTCGTTTCCATGCCCATACCAGGGGAGATGGCAGCCTCCAACCCATTGCCAGTAAGATGTCGGGATGGATATCTAAGGGAGCATAGACAAATGGGATGCCATAGCGTGAGGAGAGCCACGCACCCAGCAGGCCAACGAGTGGCGGGTTATGAAAGGTCAGGATCACATCTGGTCTCTCTTCCCACATGAGTCTATTGGCCATACGCCATGCGCCCAGCAAAAAGCGCCCGTATCCATAGAGGCGTGTACTCATTCTTTCGCGTCCTTTGGCGCTCCCCATAGGGACCCGATAGATGCGTACTCCTTCCCGAACCTCGAAAGATGGCGCTTCAGGAGACTCGGCCAGATAGCTAGGTTGCGCTGTGATGACGGTGACTTCGACGCCTCGCTGCGCCAGGCCGGCACATAGCTGGGCCGCATACTGGCCGGTGGATGCCAGGTCGGGAGCGTAGTACTGATTGATGACCAATAGATGCCGAGAGGCAACCATAGCGTTACGGGATTCGTCCTGCCTTTCTGAGTTCGCCCTCGATCCAGCGATAGGTTTTCTCCAGCCCCACTTCCAGCGGAATCTGGGGTTCCCAACCCAGGACCTTGCGCATCCTCGTGTTGTCGCTATTTCGACCGCGAACCCCCTGCGGTTTGGAGAGATCGTAGCGTTTCCTTATTCTCTTTCCCGCAATTTTTGCGATCAGATCAATGAGTTCGTTAATGGTGATCAGCCGATCAGAGCCTATGTTCAGCGGCTCGCGATAGTTCGATTGCATCAGCCGATAGACCCCTTCCAGACAGTCGTCGATGTAGAGGAAGGAACGGGTCTGCTGCCCGTCGCCCCAGACTTCAATCTCATCCCCATCCTTGGCCAGGGCGATCTTCCGGCAAAGCGCAGCTGGCGCCTTCTCCTTCCCGCCCTCATAGGTTCCCAATGGGCCATAGACATTGTGGAACCGAGCCACTCGGGTTTCGAGACCGTGATCCTCCCAATAGTATTGGCAGAGTTTTTCCATGAAAAGCTTCTCCAGCCCGTAGCCCTCCTCCGGCTCCGCCGGCCAGGCGTCCTCTTCTTTAAGTGGAGTAACATCGGCGCTTTTCTGCTTGTATTGAGGATAGACGCAAGCCGAGGAGGAGAAGAAGAACCTCCCAGCGCCGTTGATGCGGCAAGCCTCCAGCATATTGATGTTGATGAGCACGTTGTTGCGGGTGATGTCCGCGTGGATGGCGGTGATGTAGCCGATCCCGCCCATGTCCGCGGCCAGGTGATAGACCTCATCGAACCCGCCGCGAGTGGCAATAAGGCAATTCTCAAACTTTCTTAAATCCAGAAGTTCGAACTCGTCCGCCGGGGTGGGCTCAAATTCGGGAGTTTTGATGTCCACCCCACGTACCCAGTAGCCTTTGGCCTTGAGGTACTTCACCAAGTGGTGGCCGATGAAGCCACCTGCTCCTGTCACTAATGCTCTCTTTGTCATTACACCCCTCCTTTCGAGTTGGTTGAGTTATAATGCACTTCATATCCTAGCTTCCTGGCAAGTGGCCCGCAGCGTGCCTCTATGATATTGAGCTCCTCCGGTGTTGCCCGCTGGATATAGTGCAGCGCCCACTTTCGGGCTCAAGGGGTACCAACATGCCTAACTATTTTCCACAACCTGTCTATAAACTTCAAGGGTCTTTTTCGCTGTATTTTCCCATGTAAACTGTGCAACTCGCTCCTTTCCTTTTTTAACAAGCGTTCTTCTTAGTTCTTCACTATAGAGGAGAAGGCTTATAATCTCTGCCATCTCCTCTACGTTAGTTGGGTCAAAGTAGCAGGCCGCGTCGCCGGCAATCTCGGGAAGAGCCGCGACGTTGGAACAAGCAACAGGCACTTCATATGAGAAAGCCTCCAGAACAGGGATTCCGAAACCTTCGTACAGCGAAGGAAAAACAAATACCTCAGCATAGGTATAGAGGCTCGCAAGAGTGTCGTCCGGCACATATCCAGTAAAGATTAATGTTTTACGAAGGATATAGTCCTCAAGGAACAAGTCAAGCAGACGTCTGTCTCTGGGAAGATGTCCAGCTACGACTAGTTGAAGATCTCGGAAACCCCTCTGCGTTAGGATCGCAAAAGCCTTGATCAGAGAAACTATGTTTTTGTGTGGACTGAAACCACCTAAAGCGAGAATGTAAGGGCGATGTATCCCGTATTGCTTAGCCACGATCTCAAAGGGCTGTACCTTATGCGCCTTTTGTTTAACCGCGTTGTACGTCACTGTTACCTTTTCCTCAGGAATTCCCAGGATCTCAACGATCTGATTTTTGCTAAACTGGGATACTGTGATAATATGATCAGCATTCCTGGCGCTTTGAGTTACAAAATAGCGAAGCGCTTCTCTTCTCATTGGAGACATTAAATGGCCAAATGCATAGAAATTCAAGTCGTGAATAGTCACTATGGATTTACAGGGAAGTCGTAATGGCTGCACATACCCCAATGAGTGTAGCAAATCTAATTTGTACTTTCTGACTTGAAATGGTAACACGAATTGTTCCCAACCGTATCGTAGGATTCGAAACGTTCCAGGTAATAAACAATCCACTACGTGCCAGTTCGCCTCATGGAAAACCTTATAAGTACTGGTCTCCT
>JBEPYX010000048.1:0-8269 GCA_041641155.1 Thermoflexus sp. | reverse complement strand
TCTATATCCTGCCCCATCTGGAGCTCGACATCGCCCGGGCCCAGACCAACCTGCGGCATGGGGTGGAGCACCTGGCGGCGCTCCAGGCCCTGGCCGGCGGCCGATACCATGAGGAGGCGCGAGGGTTTGTCGAAGCCCTCCAGTCCATGCTCTCCGAACTGTTCCCGGCCATCCGCGCCCCCGTCTCCACCCCTCCGCCTCGTCCCCGCTTCCGGCTGCCGTGGGGGAGGGGCTGAAGGGGCCGCTCTTCGGTTGCCCCTGCGGAAGGCCCCGCCTTGATTCTGCGCGCGCCCCGCTGTGCTATACTGAAGCGAAGTGGTGGCATCGTATCTCCTATCGGTTCGCAGAGGGCGCGCGATGCAAATCACCATTATTGGATTGGGAACCCTGGGGATCTCCTTGGGGCTGGCGCTCCGGCGGGCGCTGCCCGAGGCCCGGCGGGTGGGGTACGACCCGGACCCCGAACGGGCCCGCGAAGCCCTCCGATGGAAAGCGGTGGATCGAACGACCGGGAACCTGCCGGGGGCCTGCGAGGGATCCGACCTCGTCCTTCTGACCCTTCCCCTCGGGGAGGTTGAGCACGCCTTGCAAACCCTTCCCCCGGCCCTGGGGGAGGGAACCCTGGTGATGGACACCGCCGAGCTCAAGGCCCCGGTCATGGCTTGGGCGCAGGCCTATCTCCCTCCCGCCACGCCCTTCATCGGCGGCCACCCAATCCTCCGTCCGGACGCCGGGGAAGGGCCGGACCCCGATCTGTTCCGGGACGCGTTGTTCTGCCTGACGCCTTCGCCGGAGGCCCCGGCGTGGGCGGTAGAGGCCGCGGCCGGTCTGGCCCATCGGATCGGCGCGCGCCCCTTCTTCATTGATCCGGTGGAGCACGACGGGTGGATGGCGGCGCTGGAGCAGCTGCCCTCCCTCCTCGGGGTCGCGCTCCTCTCGGTGTGGGCGGCCGCCCCCGCTCGTCAGGAGATGCCCCAAGCGATCGGGGCCCGCTTCGCGCGGGTGACGGCGGACCTCCCGGACGCGGCCAGCGGCCGGTTGGGGGCCTCCAGCAATCGGGAATCCCTGCTCTACTGGCTGGACCGCCTGCTGGAGACCCTCAAGGGGTTGCGGGAGGCCTTGGCGGGGGACGAGGCCGCCCTGGAGGCCATGCTCCGCACGGCCAGTGAGACCCGGACCGCGTGGTTGAAATCCCGGGAGGAGCATCTCCAGCGCCTCCCGGCTCCTGTGGATCGGCCGGGCCTGCTCGAGACCATGCTGGGGCTGCATCGCCTCCGATCCCTCCAGAGGCGGTGAGCGGGGCAGGCCGACCCAGGCCGGAGCCCCCGAGCATATGCATCGTCCTCGGAACGGCTTCATCCTGATGGCAGGGGCTGGACCGATGCGGGTGCTGATGATCGCGCCGACCTCCTTCTTCAATGACTACGGATGCCACGTGCGGATCCTGGAGGAGGCCAGAGCTCTCCAGTCCCTTGGACTCCAGGTGAAGATCGCCACCTACTACAAGGGCCGCGATCTCCCAGGCCTGGACATCGTCCGCACGCCCCCCTTGCCCTGGCGTTCGCATTACGAGGTGGGCTCCTCCCGCCACAAGATCGCCTTCGATCTTTACCTCTCTGGGACGGCGCTGGTGGCGGCGTTGCGCTGGCGCCCGCACGTGATCCACGCCCATCTCCACGAGGGCGCGCTCATCGGGGTTGCGCTTCGGGCGCTGACGCGCACGCCGCTGATTTTCGACTTCCAAGGCAGCCTGACCGGGGAAATGATTGATCATCGCTTCCTGAACCCGGACGGGCCTTGGTATCCGCTCATGCGGCGCCTGGAGGCCTGGATCGACCGGCAGCCGGATCTCATCCTCACCAGCACCGCCCATGGGGCCCGCCTCCTGGTCGAAGCCTTCGGCGTCCTCCCGGAACGGGTGATCCCGTTCCCCGATGCGGTGAACACCGATATCTTCCGGCCGGCCCTTCCCGAGGAGATCCCCGAATTGCAGCGCCTGCGCGAGCGATGGGGGATCCCCGCGGATCGCCGGGTGGTGGTCTATCTGGGGTTGCTGGCCCCCTATCAGGGGACGGATCTGCTGCTTGAGGCGGCCGCTCGGGTGGTCCGGGCCCACCCCCAAACCCATTTCCTGATCATGGGGTTTCCTGGGGAGGCGATCTACATGGCGCGGGCCGCGGCTCTAGGGATCGCGGATCACGTCACGTTCACTGGGAAGGTGCCTTACGAGCAAGCGCCGCTCTGCCTGCGGTTGGGCGAGGTGGCGGTGGCGCCCAAGATGTCGGCCACTGAGGGCAGCGGGAAGCTGTTGAACTACATGGCCACTGCCCTCCCAGTAGTCGCCTTTGACACCCCCGTGGCCTGGGAGTTCATGGGCCAGGAGGGTTACTACGCCCGGTTCGGCGACGCGGAGAGCCTCGCCCACTGGATCCTCTACGCCCTCCATCATCCGGAAGAATCCGCGGAGCGCGGCCGGCGGCTTCGGGCCCGCGCCGTGGCGCATTACAGCTGGAAGGCCGCCGGCCCCGTGCTGCTGGAGCTCTATCGGATCGTCCAGCGGGGCCCCTCGCCCCAGGCCCGGGCGGCCGTTCCCGAGCAGATGGCGCGCCGGAGACTGGCTGAGCGATCCTTTAAGATCCAGGGAGGGGCTTATGAACACGCCCCCCGGCCGGCCTCCGCGGCAGGCGATGGCGCGGGATCCGATCCGGAACTCCCTCGGCGAGGTTGAAGCGGAGATGCTTCAGGGGATAGCGGAGTTGTGGCGGTATCGGGATCTGCTCTGGTTGCTTACTGTCCGAGATCTGAAGGTCCGATATCGGAACTCGATCCTCGGAGTCGCATGGTCCTGGATGAACCCGATGCTGATGATGACCGTGTTCACCGTGGTCTTCACGGTGATGAACCGGGGGCCTGCCAGCATCCCACATTTCCACGCCTTCGTCCTGGTCGGCATCCTGGCGTGGAACGCGTTCGCCATCTCCGTGCAGGGCGCGGCGGGGAGCATCACCGCCAACGCGGGCCTGGTCCGCAAGGTGTATTTCCCTCGCGAGGTCCTGCCCCTGTCGGTGGTCCTTTCTAATATGATCAATTTCCTGATCTCCCTTCCCATCTACTTTGGGATCGCGTGGCTGTCGGGGATCCGGCCAACGCCGTGGTTGCTCCTCCTGCCGCTGACCCTGCTCGCCCACGTGATGTTCACGGCGGGGGTGTCCCTAGCGGTCTCCGCCTTGAACGTCTTCTATCAGGACACCGCCCATATCTTGCAGGTGTTGTTGTTGGCCTGGTTCTTCCTCACCCCGATCTTCTACCCCATCTCGATCCTGCCCCGCAACACCTCATTCATGGGGATTTCGGTGGATGTGTGGCTCTGGACCCGCCGCTTAAACCCCATGGCCTCCATCATCGCCTCGTATCACGATCTCCTTTACTATGGGACCTACACGGCGCCGGAGTTCTTGTTGCGGACCCTCGCCACGGCTGCGCTGGTTCTGTTCATAGGCTACGGCGTGTTCCGCCGGCTGAGCCCCCGCTTCGCCGAGGAGGTGTGACCCTCGCCCGGGCGCTGATCCTCAGGGGCGGCCCAGCCGCTCGAGGGCGGGGGCAAGGGGCTCCCCTGCGCGGACCACTGCGACGGGGATCCCGGCGCTCTCCAGGATGGGGAGGATACGGGGGGAGGTCTTCGCCCCCCCGAAGGAGGCGGCCTCCAACACGACGGCGGCCACCCGGACTCCGTGGCCGTTCAGGCTGCGGGCGGCGGAGGCCCACCGGGGGTCACCGGAGGGGGTGATCAGGATCAGGGTGGCGCCGCGGGCCGCGCGCAGCGCATGGGCCTGGAGGACCTGGTGGAAGGGGATCGTCCCATGCGCCCGCAGGAGCGCCAGCCCCTCCAGCAGGCGCTCCAGCTGGCCTCCCCCGCGGTGGGGAGGTATGAAGAGCCGCTGCGCGCCGTGGGCCAGCATCCCCACCATGCGTCCCTGTCGCAAGAAGTGCGCGGCCAGGGAGGCTGCGACGGCCACAGCGTATTCCTCCGTCGAAGGGGGAAGCAGGAACTTCAACTTCCGTATCGGCTCCTCCTCCAGCTCCTCACGGATCGGAAGATGGGTGTGTACTTCCGCCATCATGTCGAGGACGATCCACACGTCGGCGGCGGGATCCTCATCGAACTCCTTGACCATCAGGCGGTCCCGCCGAGCGGTCGATGGCCAGTGGATCCGGTGGAAGGCATCCCCGGGTTGATACTCCCGCACCCCGCCCGCGTTCGGGGTCACCTCAAGGGTCCGCCGCCCCGTGGCCTCGGTGCCCCGCCATAGGCCCGCGGGCACCCCAACCCGCCCAACGGGGAACACCGGGGGATAAATCAAGACCTCATCGATCTCTGCCAGCCGCAGGGTGGCTTCGAAGAAGCCGAAGGGGTCCGTTCCGATCAGGGTCAGCGGGCCCAATCGATACACCCCCCGGCGGCGGCAGCGGGTCCGCACCGTCCACAAGCGCTCTCCCCTCCGCCCCAGGTTGTCCAGCACGAAGCTGGCCCGATGGCCGGGAAGGGTGGAGCCGTCGCGGACCTCGAGCCAGATTTTGGGGAAGGGGCCGGTGTTCCGGAAGATCAGGGTTTCCTCGAAGATGCTGCCGACCTGCGCGCGCCGGGAGCGGGGGATCCGGCGGATCTCTAGGTCACGTACCGTGCTCCACGCCCAGGCCAGCGAAACGATCAACAGGGCAAGGAGCAGGTAGGCGAGGTTATACAGGATGGACCGGCCGGTGATCATCGCCGCCAGGCTGACCACCGCCGTCAGCGCCAGGAGGCCGCGGGCCCGCGGGCGCAGGGCCAATCGGAACGCCGGCGGGTTGGCGTTCGAAGGGGGTTCCCGACGCATCCCGGCAGGCCAACTGATCATGGGGCGCGCACTTCCCACGGCACCGTGGGGATCAGCTGCTGCTCCCCCCGGTAGAGGCGAACCTGGCCGATCAGATCCACCCGCGCCCCCGGCTCCTTCAAGCGTTCAGGGATCATGGCAGCCACGTTCTCCCACAGGATCACGGGGAGCGCACCGCTTTCATCGCGCACCTTTAAACGCAGCCCGGTGGAGAAGCGCTCGGCCTCCACGATCTCCCCCACGATCCGGACCCGGGCGCCCTGATCCCCGGGGCCCAGGCTGCCGATGGCCCGAAGCGGGGCATCGGGGCGCACCCCCTTGCGGACCATGATGTCACGGCCCCGGCGGGGGAGCAACTCCAGCGTCCCCTGATACTGGGTCAAAACGCCCGTCGCCCGGATGACCGCTCCCAAGTAAAGCCCCTCCCGAGCGGGCACGTGAGCCATCTGGTCGTTGGGAATGAACATCCGTGCCTGCGCCCCTCCCTGCTCCAGGACGAGGAGCCATCCGGCGGAGGTCCCCCGCAGATCCACGATCGTCCCCTCTACGGTAAGGAGGGCTCCCAGAGGTTGGCGGGCGAGCTCCGAGAGCGGGAACGGCGTCGCCGTCGGCCGTGGCTGGGGCGTTGGGGATGGGGTCGGCGCGGGGGATGGAGGCGGAGTGGGCGGAGCGGTTGGGGAGGGGGAAGGATGGGGCGGCGCCGTCGGGGTTTCCCAACGGAGATCCAGGGAGAGCTCGGGGAAGATCGCAGGCTCCCCATTCCGCTGCCGCAGCTGCCCCCAGGCGCGGAGCCGGGCGCCGACCGGAGGCGTCTCCGACAGGGCCGCCTGCAGCCGGGGGGAGAGCCGGACCTCGATCTCGCCGGTCCCGTCGGCCAGGACCCATCGGTCCTCGAGCCGATGGCGGAGGGTCCCTTCGACGCCCGTCCAGGCCCCGTCGGGGAGATCCTGCGCCTCCGCGATCGGGCGCGGCTTCGGATCCCATGGGATCCACGCCCATCCCGCCGGGTCGTCCAGCGCCACCTGGATCGCCTCACGATACAAGGTGAGGGCGCCGGTGATCCGCAGGCCTGCGCCCAGCGGAAGCTCCGGCCGCTGGGCGACGAGGGCCTCATACCAGGCCACGTCGACCGCCCCGGTCTCGTCCTGGAGCCGCAGCAGCGTGAGGCCCACGTAGGGGCGGCGGATGCTTCGGATCTGGCCAGCGATCTGGACCCGCGTCCCGACCGGGACGGTGGAGAGCGTCCCCAGGGGCAGCGGGAGCGGCTCCGGGCGCTCGATGCGCACCGCGTCGGCAGAGGGA
This sequence comes from Thermoflexus sp., assembly GCA_041641155.1. Lineage (GTDB taxonomy): Bacteria > Chloroflexota > Anaerolineae > Thermoflexales > Thermoflexaceae > Thermoflexus. Next base: position 2,093 of record JBEPYX010000048.1, on the reverse strand, counting down.
AGCTCCAGCGTCAGGATCTCGGAATCCTCCCACACCCGTCCTTCCACCGTCACGTTGTCGGCGGTGCGGGGGATCCGCCCGCGGCGCTGCAGCTCGGCGGCCACAGGTCCTGAGGCCGAGACCACCAGATCCGCCGTGCCATCGGTCAGGCGGAAGCGGAGGCGCGGCCCTTCGGCGTCCCACCGGGGCGGCTCGGGGATCGTGCCGTGCACCCGGACGTAGCCGAGAGGGGTTCCCGCGTGAAGCTCGGCGATGGAGCGGGTGGGGACAGGCAGCAGCCGGGCCTGCGCCCAGAGGGAGGCCAGCCCAGCAGCTGCCAGGGCCAACGCGCCCAGGATCGGGCCGGTCGGGAGGCGCGGCGCATGGGGAGTCCGCACATGCCCCTCGGGAGCGAACGGGTTTTCATCATGATGATAGCCGCCTCGAGCGGCCGCGCGTCGGTCCGTCCGCAGTCTCTCCCTCTTCTCGCCGCTGCTTCACGAACCATCGAATTTGGCTTGACTCCACATTCTTTCCGTGCTATCATAGGATTAAACGTTTAACTAAGTGATTATGACGACTCTACGAGATGTGGCCCGGCGGGCGGGGGTATCTATCGCCACGGTCTCGTATGTGCTGAACGGCACGCGTCCGGTCAGCCCCGAGGTGGAGGCGCGGGTGTGGGAGGCTGTCGCTGCCTTGCAGTATCGCCCGAACCGGGTTGCCCGGGGCCTCCGGCGCAAGCGGACCCATGTGTTGGGCCTGATCGTCCCCGATAGTGCCAACCCCTTCTTCGCCGAGATTGCCCGCGGGCTAGAGGATCTCAGTTTCGCCCACGATTACAGCCTGATCCTCTGCAACTCGGATGGAGATCCCGCGAAGGAGCAGCGGTATCTGGGGGTCCTGATCGAGCAGCAGGTGGATGGGATCGCCCTGGTCTCCGCCGGCGCTGCGCCGGCGCATCTGGCGATCCTCCAGCAGCGTGGGATCCCCTTCGTAGTGGTTGACCGCGAGATCTCGGGCCTGGCGGCGGACTGTGTACTGGCGGACAACTTTCAGGGGGGATACTTGGCGACCTGGCATCTGCTAGAGCGCGGGCATCGCCGGATCGCGTGCATCACAGGCCCTCCGGATTTAACCTCGAGCGCCGATCGGGTGCGTGGGTATCGGCATGCGATGGCGGAGGCGGGCATCGAGTTGCTGGAGGAGTGGGTGTACCGTGGGGATTTCCGGGCCGAGAGCGGGTATCATGCCGCGCGGTTCTTTCTGCAGCTTCCCCCATCGATCCGCCCAACGGCGATCTTCGCCTGCAACGATCTCATGGCCATCGGGGCGATGCGGGCGATTGGGGAGGTAGGCCTGTCGATCCCCCACGACATCAGCCTGGTGGGCTTCGATGACATTATCCTGGCCGCCTACGTGATCCCTCCGTTGACTACCGTGGCCCAGCCGACGTATGAGATGGGTCGAATGGCAGGGGAGCTGCTCCTCTCCCGGATCCAGGACCGCACCCGTCCGCCTGCCCGTCATCTCCTGCCGGTCCGACTGATCGTCCGCCGCTCGACTTAGTGAGGAGGTGCCATGAAGAAGCGCGGGTTGCTCAATGCCCCTTTGAGCCGGGTGGTGGCCGAGATGGGCCACGGGGATCTCCTGGTAATCGCCGACGCCGGGCTGCCAATCCCATCATCGGTGCCACGGATCGACCTGGCCGTTCGCCCTGGGCTCCCCTCCTTCCTCGAGGTCTTAGACGCTGTCCTAGAGGAGCTGCATGTTGAGAAAGCTATTATTGCGATGGAAATGGTGGATCGCAGCCCGGCGCTGTATGCTGCGGTTCAGCAGCGGCTGGGCGCCCTTCCCATCGAGCGGGTGCCTCACGAGGCCTTCAAGGCCATGGCTGCCGGCGCCCGCGCAGTGGTCCGGACGGGGGAATGCACCCCCTACGCAAATGTGATCCTGGTATCCGGTGTCATCTTCTAGGGCAGCGCTGCTGGGCTCGCCTTCGCGGGCCACTTTCCGCTGAGGCGTGAGGGGATGGATCGCCCTTCGGTGGAGCGGGGGAAGGAACTAGGGCCGCTGACGGGAATCGCGCTGGGGCTCGGTGCGCTGGAGGCCCG
>JBEPYX010000047.1:0-8396 GCA_041641155.1 Thermoflexus sp. | reverse complement strand
GCGCCTGACGGTGACCGCGCGGGTGGGCAGCGGGGTGGAGGCGGGGACCATCCTGAGCGCCACCGCCGAGGCGACCGCCACCCCGACCGACCCCAACCCGGCCAACAACACCGCCACCGCCTCCACCCGGGTGACCCTCGAAGCCGATCTCCAAGTCGCTTTGACCGGAGATCCCGCCCAGGTCTTCGTCGGGGAGGCGATCACCTACACCATGGTCATCACCAACGCCGGTCCCTCCCGGGCGCCAGAGGTCGCGGTCACCCTCACCCTGCCGTCCGGCCTCCGCGTGCTGGAGGCCTCTCCCTCCCAGGGCACTTGCACGGAGGAAAGTTGTGACTTGGGTACTTTGGGGCCAGGGGGGGCGGCAACGATCCGTTGGCGGGCGCAGGTGGCCCGGTGGCCCGGGGCTTCCATAGCCATCGCGCAGGGCCGCGTCACCGCCCAGGCCAGCGATCCCAACCCGAGCAATAACGAGGGGGCTGTCTCGACCTTGATCCGCTACCGGGTGTTCTTCCCCTTCGTCGCGCGCTGAGCGCAGGCGGCATAGCCTGGACGGTGAGAACTTCGGTGGGAAGCCGGATGGGGGACTGGACCCGACGACGGGTGTTGAAAGCCGCCGGCGCGGCCGGCGTGGTCGTTGCAGCTGGAGGGCTGATCGAAGGTCACGCCCTCTGGCAGGAGGTCGCGGGGGCACCTCCGCCGGAGGGATCCACCGAGGCCGAGACGCCGGACCGCTGGCGGCCGGCCGCCGCGGGGGAGGCGCCGATCCTCTTGGTGATGAACCCCCGCGCCGCCCCGGCCACGGGCGCCTATCTGGCCGAGATCCTAACGGCTGAAGGGCTCAATGCCTTCCGGGCCGCCGCCCATGTCGCGTTGCAGGCGGATCTCCTCGAGCGCTTCCCTCTCGTGCTCCTGAGCGCCGGCCCGCTGGACACGGCGGCCATGGAGGTGTTGCGCCGGTATGTCGCTCGGGGAGGCAACCTGATCGCTATGCGCCCCCCCGCCCATCTGGCCGATCTCTTCGGGGTGGATCCGGCCCCGGGGCAGACGGCCGATGGCTCCCTCCGGATCCTCCCGGACCATCCCGCCGGACGAGGGTTTCCCACGGAGCCCCTGCAGTTCCATGGCCCGGCGGATCACTATCGGCGGGCCGGGGCTTCGGAGATCGCCCGGCTGGCGGGACCGGCCGGCGATCTGCCCTTCCCCGCTGTGACGGTTTATCGGTTCGGCGAAGGCCAGGCGGCCATGTGGGCCTTCGACCTGGCTTGGAGCGTGGCCCTCATGCGCCAGGGGAACCCTGCGCGGCGGCCTCCGGATCCGGAGGCCGCGCGCGAGTGGCGGACCCATCGGCTCTTTGAGGGGTGGATCGACCTGGATCGGATCGGGATCCCCCAGGCGGACGAGCAGATGCGCCTGCTGAGCCAGCTGATCACTTGGATGCTCTCCGAGCGCTTGCCCCTGCCCCGCCTCTGGTATTTCCCACAAGGCGCCCCGGGCGTGCTGGTGGCGACCGGAGACGCCCACAACACCCCGTCCGCTGCGGTCGAGGAGGTGCTCCGCCGGACAGAGCAACGGGGCGGCGGGTTCAGCGTCTACTACGCGCCGCTGCCGCGGAACGCCCTGCAACGGGCTTGGCACCGCTTGTTGAGCCGGGTGGGGCGACCTGCCTCTCATATAGTGCAGCCGGAGGAGGTCCAAGCATGGCGGGCGCGGGGCCATGAGTTCGGGATCCATCCTTATGTGGAGGAGGGGTTGGAGACGGGGTGGCAGCGTTCCTGGGAGGTCTTCACCGGGATGGGCTACGGCCCGGTGCCGCCGACGGTGCGCACCCATCGGGTGCTCTGGAGCGGCTGGGTGGAGACCGCTCGGGTGCAGGCCCGATTTGGGATCCGGATGAACCTGGATTACTATCTGGTCGGTCCGCTGTTTCGCAAGGCGAACGGGGAGTGGGCCTTCGGCTACTTCACCGGAAGCGGTCTCCCGATGCGCTTCGTGGATGAAAGCGGACAGGTTCTCAATATCTACCAGCAGCCGACGTTGCTGGTGGATGAGCAGCTGATCGGTTGGACCTGGGAGGGCGCACCCCGATTTCCCCCGGAGCGGGCGGTGGAGATCTCGCGGGATCTGCTGGGGCGCGTCGCGGCGGGCATGGGCGGGGCGATCGCGATCCAAGCCCATGTGGATCCCTTCGCCATCGGTGGGGATCTGGCGGCCGCCCAGGCGACATGGCTGGAAGGCGTCTTAGACGCCGCCTGCGCGCATGGGCTGCCCATCTGGTCGGCCCAGCAGTGGCTGGCGTTCGTGGAGGCCCGCGCCCAGGCCGCCTTCGAGGCCCTCCATTGGGATCCGGCAAGCCGGCGCCTGCGCTTTCAGGTCCGCCCGGGCCCTCTCCATTCCGCCCCGTGGGCGATCGGGATCCCATCCGAATTCCAACGTATGCACCTCGATCGCGTGGAGATCAACGGCCGGGAGTTTCCCTACCAAGAAAAGCCCTGGCGAGGGATCCGCTACGCATGGGTTCATGTCCCCATCGGCTCGCTCTCGGTCTCCTGTCGCTATGCCGATTGAGGCCCATGGGAACGGAGATTCGGAGCCGTTGCGGCGCATCACCCGATGTGACGGCGGGTCGAACATCCCGGCGACCGGGGCCAAGCCCCCTTCCCCCCTTGACATCCTTCCGCCTCTTTGTTAGAATGTAGTTGGTTTAATTTTGGTTGGGAGGCGGTGGATGACCCGGATCTGGGGGGTGGGGATCCTCGTGGTGCTGATCTGCTGTGGCGGGCGCACGCCCCAAGGGGTCGAGGGACGTTCGCCGCTGTCCCCGATGGAGATCGTTCCGCCGGCCATCAGACCCTCCCCGCCAGCCATCCCCGCGCCCGCGGCGGCTGGTCTCCGCGTCGCGGAATCCCTCTCCGCCACCCTCTCCCTCCGGTTTTCCTCCTACCTCCCAATGGTGTTCCAATCGTTCCAGCCTACTCTCTCCCTGGCGGGCCCAGATGAGTGGACCCAGCATGGGCACGACGCCCAGCGGACCAGCTTCACCCGTCAGGTCGTCCCCCCGCCCTGGCGCTGGAAGTGGGCCTGGAACGGCCCGGACGCCCAGGGCCGGGTGAGCGCCGGGAAGTTCGGCCTGCCGCGCAACAGCCAGCCCGTCACTGGAGGCGGGCGGGTGTATATCGCCGCCGGTCCCCACGGGGTGTTCGCCCTGGACGCCCGCAACGGGGCTGTTCTCTGGAACTGGCGCCCAGAGGGCGCGGCGGTGAACTCCACCCCAGCCTACGACCCGCAGACCGATGCGCTCTTCGCCCTCGCAACCAACGGCATCCTTTACAAGTTGAACGCCGCCACGGGCAACCCTGTCGCCCGTTTTTCCACCAACGCCTCCAGCAATCTGCCCCTGCCCCCTGCGCAGTTTGGGGATCGGGTCTTCTTCTCAATGGGGACGCGGGTCTACGCCCTGAACAAGTTCAACTTGAGTCTGATCTGGTCCTACGATGCTGGATCCCCCGTGCACACGCCGCCCGCCTACTCGCCCACCTGGGACCGGGTGGTGGTGGCTTCGCAGGACCTCTATGTCCACGCCATCCACAACCGCGACGGATCGCGGGCCTGGCGGGTCAAGCCCACCGTCCGGAGCCCGGGGGATCCCGGCTCGTCCTCCAACTTGGCCGAGGTCAAGAACGGTTGGCCGGTGATCGCCGAGGGCCACGGCCTGGTGTTGATCAAGCTTCGGCTGGATTGGGACGCGATGTGGAAGCCATGGAGCCCATGGCCAGGCGATAACACGACGATGCGCCAGGGCCTGAGGGAAAACCCAAGCTATCAGGCGCTGATGGCCCTGCGGCTCGCCGACGGCTCACAGGCGTTCGTGGCCAACGTGGGCCACGGCGGCTTCGGGGATGGGGGATATTTGCCGATGGGCCCCCAACCGGTGGTGAAGCGGTTCCCGGACGGCTCCGAGGTGGCCTATTTGGTGATGCGGGGATCTCCCTGCCTGACGAACCCATGCGATGGGCGCGGGGATTCCCGGCTTGGGGAGATGGTCCTGGATGACACCACCGTGCCGGGCTACCGCGCGGGCGATGTGCGCTTCATGCAGAATACCTTCTTCCCCACCGATGAACAGCCCTATCTCTCCATGGCGGGGGACTTCATCTTCGGCGCCCACTGGATGTTCGGCCTGGCCCACGAGATCATCGACCGCTCCCCCTCCCGGGGCTCGGCGAGCGCTCCGATCCTCACCCGGGATCTCCCCCACATCATCACTTCGGCCAGCAACTGTGGCTTCTCCCCTACCCATTACTGCCCTGATCGGCTCATCCAGGATGGTGATCCTCGCACGATCCCCGGCGGCTTCTATATCTACTACAACCAGGGGAAAGTCTATGATCAGTATTGGTCCGAATATGCCGCATGGGTGATCAGCAATCAGACGATCTACTTCGTCAGCACGGACGGCGCCGTGGTGGCCCTCGAGCACGGCGACCCGAATTCGTTATCCTCCTCGGCCTTCCATGGGGAGGTTCACGCGTCGGACCTCCGGAGCGGTCCACCCGGATGCGCTGCCGCTTCCTTCTCGGTGCTAGGGAACGAAAGCCATCCCATCCTCTATACGGACGCTCGGGAGCACGTGGGGATGATCCGGACCGTTGAGGGGCCTCTCCGTTTTCTCTTCAACAACGGCAAGGCCGTCTACCTAGGGTTCCGGAACCCCCATCAGGGTGCCTTCAAGATCCGGATCCCCCGAGATGCGTGGGCGCGCTTCGGAGGGCCCCCCACGGCCCGCTTCCACCTTGGGCAGTGGATCCGGGTGACCGGATGCATCGAGTGGTATCAGGGGGATCCGGCAATGACCATCCGGGATCCCGCGCAGATCCGGGTGGATCCGACCCTGGATCTCGGGGGGTGGGACCTTTGGGGGCTTCGGTGACCCCGCTGCCCGTTCCGGGTTCCGCCCCTGCCAGGCCTGTGCCCGTCAGGAAGATCACCATGAAGGCGATGGCCAGGTCCATCAGGAAGAATCCGTGGTCCACCAGCCCGTGCGCCACCAGGTCCGCCATCGCCCCCGCGGCGCCCCAACGCCATGGAGCCCGCGAAACCCCGCCGCGCCCCACGCGGCGCCAGAACAGGACCTGCCAGGCGATCCCCGCGATCAGCCCCAGCACCCCCGTCCGCACCCAGAAATCCAGGAAGACGTTATGGGGGTGGGAGAGGTTGGGCTCCTGCCAGGCGTCTGGCCGGATATAGCGGCTCCGAAACCAATAGAGGAAGTTATCCGGCCCCACTCCGAACAGGGGATGCTCCCGCAGCAGATCCATGGTACTGGCCCATAGGCGGATGCGGAAGAAAACCGTGCTGCCGGGGGTGGCGGCCCGCTGTACCAGAGCGGCGCCCACTCGCGGCGCCACGGAAAGGGTCAGCCCGATCCCAGCGCCCACCGCCAGGAGCACCAGCCCCCAGCGCGCCCGGGCGGGGAGGCGCCCCCAGCGTTCCTGGAGCCCGAGCGACCCCATGACCAGCAACGTCGCCGGGACGCCGAGGAATCCTGCCCCCTCCGAGCACGTCCCCACCAGGGCGATCCCCACCGGGATCAGGGCGAGTCCACTAAGGATCCGTGTCCGCGGCGTCCCGCCGGCCAGCAGGCCGGCGAGCAGGAAGGGAAACACCCGGCCTAGATAGAGGGCGAGGTTGTTGGGGGAACCGAAGGGACCTCGCATGCAGCGGGCGCCTGCCTCGCCGGTGATCAGCCCCACGCCCGTGACCCCCTGGGCCAGGCCGACCCCCGCGACCCCAATCCCGCCGAGCAGGAACGCCATCAGGACCGTCTCCCATGCCGCGCGGGTGGGGCGCATCGCCCGCGCCAGCCCATAGAAGAGAAGTGGCTCCAGGATCACCAAGCGCCACTCCCGCCAGGCCACCCGCGGGAAGGCCGCCAGGGCGGTGGAGACTGTGGCCGCCCCGAAGAAGACCAGCATCCAGCGGTCGGCTGCGTCCCATTTTCGGGGTTCGGATGGCGATCCTCGACCCGCGAGCGCCCGCCGCAGTCCCCATGCGGCCGCCGTCATCAGGATCATCAGTTCCACCATGGGGAACGCCTTCTGGAAGAGCGGCCGGGGGTGGAGGTAAAACGGGGCCCAGAAGGCGGCGAGGGCCAGCCCGGTGATCGGACGTGCCAGGAGCAACAGGAACAGGAACACCCCGGCGAGGGCTGAAAGCACGAGCGGGGGAGCCAGGTAGAAGACGCCGCTGGCGACCAGGCCCAGGCCGAGCCACCCTGCCTCTCCCCACCGCCGGTTTCCCCAGGCCTCCAAGGCCATCCATCCGAGCCCAACCGCCATCAGCCCGGAAAGTCCCCACGCTCCCCAGAAGCCCAGGCGTTCGGCGAGCCGCTCCCCGATCCGCCGCCATGCCTTCCAATCCGCGTGGCGGACCCAGGCCAGGGCGGAAGCTGTCTGGACAACGCCGAGCCCCAACATCAACAAGCTGAGGGCAAGGGCGCCGCGGTAGATCCCCACTGGCGGCCCTACCCCGGCGACACTCCATCCCACCAGCGCCCACTGGCCCCATCCCCGCTCCGCCTCGATCCGCACGGTATGCCGCCCATAGGGCAGCCCCTCGGCGACCGGGATGGTGACTACCTCCGGGGTGGCGTAGTCCGGCGAGGTCAGAATCAGATACGCCCCGCGGGCATCCCGGGGCAGCCGGTTGGCCGGCTGCTCGTCCACCCACACATACAGGTGTGCCCGATATCCTCCCCGGCGGACCCGGAGGGCCAGCCCCGTCCCCTCAAAGACGAAGCGTAGGCGGTCCCCTTCCTCCCGGCCGATGTCCGCCCCCAGGGCGGAGAAGCGCCATGCGCCTTCGTAGATCGCGCCCGGCGGCGGTCCGTAGACGAGACCCTCTTCTCCTTCCTGCGGGATCGCCGCCGGGTAGTCCCCCGGTGTGAAGGGCGCGGCCTGCGCCGCGGCCCGCAGCGCCTCCGCGACTGGACGCGGCCGCCCCGCTGGATCCACCAGGGCGAACCCCCATCGGGGATCGTCCGGGGGGGCCGCTGGCCGCCACGTCTCAAGGAACATCGTCCCCATCCACGGCCACTCCCGGCGGACCCGCTCGATCGCTGCCTGGGTGTAGCGGGCCTGTGTGGCCTCATCCACCTGCCCCCAGATCGAAGGGCGGCCGGTCCATCCCGGTGGCAGCGCGTTCCACCCCCAATGGCTGGCCCAGACGGGTTTCCCTGCATCTCCGTATCGGACCATCACCTCGCGCAGGAGGATGGCCCGGGAGAAATTGAGGTGCTCCGGGTCCACGCGGCGGTCGTCAGGCCCCGAGTCGAACCCGTACGGCTTGGCGGCGACGATGTCGAAGGAATCCCGCGCGCCAAGCTGGTAAAGGCGCTCGAGGAACAACCAATCGGCGATGTTCCAAGGCCCCTCTTCCACGGTAGGGGCCAGCCCGGCCAGCACGATCACGGCGTCAGGATCCGCCTGCCGGATCGCCGCGGCCGCCTGCTGCAGCAGGACGGTGTAGGCCTGCGGATCCGGGAGACCGCCCCCCCACCCGATGGTGAGGTTCGGCTCGTCCCAGATCTGGTAGAAGCGGACCCATCGCCCGTAGCGGGCCGCGAAGGCCCCGGCGAACCGGGCGAAGTCCGCTGGGTCCAGTGGGGGGGCCATCGGCCCGGGGCGGCGAGCGGCCCACGGGGGGCTATCCCCCAGCGCGACGATCGGCTCCAGGCCCGCCGCCCGGATGTCGGCCATCACCGCGTCGGCCTCCGACCACTCCAGGCGCCCCCGCTGGGGCTCGATCGCTGACCACGGGAAAAAGACGCGGATGCGGGAGACACCCAGCGCGCGAATCTGGGCCAGGTCCGCGCGGCGGACTTGAGGGTCCTGCCCGAAGAGGTAGACATTCAGGCCCACCCGGGGCTCGCCGGACCAGGGAATGGGGGGTGGGAATCCGGCAATCGTCCCCCGCCAGCGGGCGCGGAGGGTCTGGCCGATCAGGCCGAGGCCCAACATGCCCAGGGCGATGAACGCCAGCCCAAGCCGGAGGTTGCGGGCTCGCATCGGATCGTTCGGCCGCCCCACAGGGGTGTTCCGGGTGCCGTGGCGGAGGAAGCCGGTGCCCATCACCTACTCAGCGGAGGAGGTTTCGCACCACGAACCACAGGTTGGCCGGGCGCTCCCCCAGGCGCCGCATGAAATACGGATACCACTCCGTCCCATAGGGCACGTAGACCCGCACGGTGAACCCCTGGCGCGCCAGCGCAATCTGGAGATCCCGCCGGATCCCGTAAAGCATCTGGAACTCGAAGGCGTCCCGTGGGACCTCCCACTCGGCGATGCGCCGCAACGCGTGTCGAATGATCCGCTCGTCGTGGGTGGCGATAGCGAGGA